>NZ_JBFUIC010000420.1:0-3042 GCF_056402075.1 Pseudomonas sp. P4_C3 | reverse complement strand
GGGCGAGGAGGGTGACCCGATTGAGCTGGCTGAAACCCGGGGCAGTACGTTTGGCCGCAACGCCAAGTTCTACTTTTCCAGTTCGCCGACGATCCGGGGCGCCTCGCGCATTGCTGATCTGTTCGAGACCAGCGACCAGCGTTTTTACTACGTGCCGTGTCCGAATTGCGGGCACATGCAAGTCCTGGAATGGGAACGCCTGCATTACTCGGCGGATTGCCAACGGGCACACTACGAGTGCGCCGGGTCTGACTGTGATGTGTTGATCGAGGAGCACCATAAGGGAGAGATGTTGGCCAAGGGCGAGTGGCGCGCCCATGCCCAAGGTGATGGCGAAACCGTCGGCTTCAACCTCAATGCGTTGTACTCGCCGCCCGGCTGGACCGGTTGGGCAGCTCTGGCCAAGCAGTTCGAGAAGGCCAAAACAGCTATGTCCCGTGGTGATCTTGAACCGATGCAGGTGTTCTACAACACCCGTCTGGCCAAGGTCTGGGACAGCGCCCAAGAGCAGACCAAAGCCGATGTGCTGATGGCTCGGGCCCGCCTGGAAACCTATGGTTTGGGGTCGATGCCATTCGCCGTGCTGATGCTCACAGCCGCGGTCGATGTCCAGGCCAACCGGCTGGAGTTCATGGTGGTGGGTTGGGGGGCCGGCATGGAGCGCTGGATCATCGACTATCAGGTGATCTGGGGCGATCCCTCCGACGAACGCACCTGGTCCGTGCTCGACGACAAACTCAAGGCGCGTTATCCGCATCCGTGTGGCGCGGACCTGACAATCCGGGCAGCCGGCATCGACTCCGGCGGCAACCACACCGACGAGGTGTACCAGTTCTGCCGGCTGCGGCGCTGGCGCAACATCTTCGCGGTCAAGGGCGCGAGTAAGTCGGGTCGGCCGGTGATTGCGCAGCGGCCATCGATGATGGATGTCACCTGGAAAGGCCTGACCGAGCGCAAAGGTGTCGAGCTCTGGTTCATCGGTACCGACACGGCCAAGGACTGGATTTACAACCGCTATCCGGTGGAGGACGGTCCCGGCGCGTTGCACTTTGCCAACGACCTGCCGGATGATTTCTTCGCCCAGTGCGTCGCCGAGCGCAAGGTGACTCGGTACATCAAAGGCTACAAAAAAATCGAATGGGTCAAGGGCAAGGCGGAGCGCAACGAAGCCCTCGACTTGATGGTGTACAGCCTGGCGATGGCGCATTACCTGGGTCTGAATCGCTACAAGGAACACGACTGGGAACGAGTGAGAAGCGCCCTGTTGCAGGCGGCGCCTGCGGGTGAAAAATCCATTGCAGTCGAACGTGTCCGCACTCCGGCACCATCTCCGCAGCAACCGCCTGATCCCGTATCGCCACCGGYCAAGCCGGTAATAGCACCGCTGCCGATTGCACGGCCGCCACAGCGTCGAAGCTCCAGCAGCGGCTACCTCAAAAAACGACGCTGAGTGAAGGCGCACGGTTGCAACCCATGTTGTCTTATTACTTTAGAGCGATCCCCATGGCCTTTACCCAACAGCAACTCGATGCGGTCGAGAAGGCAATTGCGCGTGGCGAAAAAATCGTGCGTTACGCCGATCGCAACGTCGAGTACCGCGACATCGACGAATTGCTCAGGGCACGCGATGAAATTCGTAGCTCGTTGATCGCGGCGGCCGGACCTCGTTCGCGCATCGTTCGGCTTTACCATGGAGGCAAGGGACTGTAATGGCTCGTCACTTTCCCACCTTGGGCCGCAGCGGATTCTTGATTCCCTCGAACATCAAGGCTAGCTATGAAGGCGCGGCTGAAGGGCGTCGTTCCGCCAGTTGGGATGCGCCCGACGCCGGTTTCAACAGCATTGCCATTCCGGCGCTGCGTAACCTGCGCTCGCGTTCCCGCGCGGCAGTGCGCAACGACCCGTACGCCTTCAACATTATCGACAAGCGGGTCAGCAACCTGATCGGCACTGGCATCACGCCGCGGCCGAAAACCCAGGATGACGAGCTTCGGCATCTGCTGCAGGAACTCTGGGCCGACTGGACCGAAGAATCCGACGCCGATGGTCTCACCGACTTTTACGGACAGCAGGCGTTGATCGCGCGGACGGTGGAAACGGCCGGCGAATGTTTTGTCCGCCTGCGCCCGCGCAGCCTCGATGAGGGGCTGGTGGTGCCGCTGCAACTCCAGGTGCTGGCACCGGAGTTTGTGCCACACGACAAATTCGAAATGGCCCGTAACGGCAACGTCATTCGCGCCGGCATTGAGTTCAGTCCGGATAGCCGCCGGGTGGCGTACTGGATGTATCGCTCGCATCCCGGCGATGCCTCGTCGTTGAACAGTGGCTACAACCAATTGGTGCGCGTACCGGCGAGCCAGGTGCTGCACATTTTTGAGCCGGTCGAACCGGGTCAGCTGCGTGGTCTGCCGCGTTTATCACCAGTGCTCAAGCGCCTGCGTAGCCTGGATAACTACGACGATGCGGTGTTGTTCCGCCAAGAGGTGGCCAACCTGTTCGCCGGTTTTATCAAAAAGCCTTCACCGGATGACATCCAGACCCCCGTAGACCCGGTGACCGGTGCGCCGCTGAATCTCGCCTCGGATGGCTTCACGCCCATGGTGGCGTTGGAACCCGGGACCATGCAGGAGTTGTTGCCGGGTGAGGAGGTCGAGTTTTCCTCACCGCCAGATGCCGGCAACAACTACCCGGATTTCATGCGTCAGCAATTGATGGCGGCGGCGGCCGGCGCCGGAATGCCATACGAGATCCTCACTGGCGACAYGCGCGAAGTGAACGACCGCGCGCTGCGGGTGGTGCTCACTGAGTTCCGGCGTCGACTGGAACAGCTGCAATTTGGTGTGTATGTGCACCAGTTGTGTCGCCCGGTGCGGGCCGCGTGGATGGACATGGCGGTGCTCAGCGGTGCCGTGTTGTTGCCGGACTACGCCCAACGACGCCGTGAGTACCTGCGTACACGCTGGGTGCCACAAGGCTGGGCCTACATCCATCCGGTTCAGGATGTTCAGTCACGCACGATGGAAGTTAACGCCGGCTTTGCTT
>NZ_JBFUIC010000419.1:0-3068 GCF_056402075.1 Pseudomonas sp. P4_C3 | reverse complement strand
GTTCTATCAAGCCGTGAACGTCGTGCTGGAAATGCAACTGGACGATGATCTGCAACTGAGCGATTACGAGGTCAACTTCCGCCGGATGTTCGGCAACGAGCGGATGGACGCGGCGATAGGGTCCGTGGATGGCAGCGTACGTTTCTATGGTCTGACGCCGACGAGCATGAAGCTGGAAGGGCTCGACAGGCACCTTCGTCTGATCGACAGTTACAAGAAGCTGCACATGGCGCGGGCCAGGGTGGCGACTTTATTCAGCTGACAGCGATAACAAAAAAGCACCTTGGGTGCTTTTTTGTTATTTGGCGGCCAGCCAACCGTCTGTATGCGGTGGGCTGATTTTTTGGCTATGACATGGGCTGTGGCTGCCCATGAGGAAGCTCTTCTATATAGAAGGGCGTTTTGGCTCCTCTATACAGGCTAGCTTTGGGGCGTTTTGCTGCATTCTGCAGGTTATTGATAGAAAACCTGAATCAGTGCTTGACGGCAGATTACAGGTGTCTATAATTCGCCCCACTTCCGGCGCAGTCGAAACGGAAAACTCCTTGGYAAACAATGAGTTAYGCAGTTTTCGGCAGCAGGTTGCTTCAGGTCATCGAAGCCAAAAGGGAGTTGAAAAAGAGGTGTTGACAGCAGCGTGTAACGCTGTAGAATTCGCCTCCCGCTGAAGAGAGATCTGAAGCGCAAGTGGTTGAAGTTGAAAAGGAAACTTGGAAARCTTCTGAAAATAATCACTTGACAGCAAATGAGGCTGCTGTAGAATGCGCGCCTCGGTTGAGACGAAAGMTCTTAACCAACCGCTCTTTAACAACTGAATCAAGCAATTCGTGTGGGTGCTTGTGGAGTCAGACTGCTAGTCAACAGATTATCAGCATCACAAGTTACTCCGCGAGAAATCAAAGATGTAACCAACGATTGCTGAGCCARGTTTAGGGTTTTCTCAAAACCCAAAGATGTTTGAACTGAAGAGTTTGATCATGGCTCAGATTGAACGCTGGCGGCAGGCCTAACACATGCAAGTCGAGCGGATGAMRRGAGCTTGCTCCTGAATTCAGCGGCGGACGGGTGAGTAATGCCTAGGAATCTGCCTGGTAGTGGGGGACAACGTTTCGAAAGGAACGCTAATACCGCATACGTCCTACGGGAGAAAGCAGGGGACCTTCGGGCCTTGCGCTATCAGATGAGCCTAGGTCGGATTAGCTAGTTGGTGAGGTAATGGCTCACCAAGGCGACGATCCGTAACTGGTCTGAGAGGATGATCAGTCACACTGGAACTGAGACACGGTCCAGACTCCTACGGGAGGCAGCAGTGGGGAATATTGGACAATGGGCGAAAGCCTGATCCAGCCATGCCGCGTGTGTGAAGAAGGTCTTCGGATTGTAAAGCACTTTAAGTTGGGAGGAAGGGCATTAACCTAATACGTTAGTGTTTTGACGTTACCGACAGAATAAGCACCGGCTAACTCTGTGCCAGCAGCCGCGGTAATACAGAGGGTGCAAGCGTTAATCGGAATTACTGGGCGTAAAGCGCGCGTAGGTGGTTYGTTAAGTTGGATGTGAAAGCCCCGGGCTCAACCTGGGAACTGCATTCAAAACTGACRAGCTAGAGTATGGTAGAGGGTGGTGGAATTTCCTGTGTAGCGGTGAAATGCGTAGATATAGGAAGGAACACCAGTGGCGAAGGCGACCACCTGGACTGATACTGACACTGAGGTGCGAAAGCGTGGGGAGCAAACAGGATTAGATACCCTGGTAGTCCACGCCGTAAACGATGTCAACTAGCCGTTGGGAGCCTTGAGCTCTTAGTGGCGCAGCTAACGCATTAAGTTGACCGCCTGGGGAGTACGGCCGCAAGGTTAAAACTCAAATGAATTGACGGGGGCCCGCACAAGCGGTGGAGCATGTGGTTTAATTCGAAGCAACGCGAAGAACCTTACCAGGCCTTGACATCCAATGAACTTTCCAGAGATGGATKGGTGCCTTCGGGARCATTGAGACAGGTGCTGCATGGCTGTCGTCAGCTCGTGTCGTGAGATGTTGGGTTAAGTCCCGTAACGAGCGCAACCCTTGTCCTTAGTTACCAGCACGTWATGGTGGGCACTCTAAGGAGACTGCCGGTGACAAACCGGAGGAAGGTGGGGATGACGTCAAGTCATCATGGCCCTTACGGCCTGGGCTACACACGTGCTACAATGGTCGGTACAGAGGGTTGCCAAGCCGCGAGGTGGAGCTAATCCCACAAAACCGATCGTAGTCCGGATCGCAGTCTGCAACTCGACTGCGTGAAGTCGGAATCGCTAGTAATCGCGAATCAGAATGTCGCGGTGAATACGTTCCCGGGCCTTGTACACACCGCCCGTCACACCATGGGAGTGGGTTGCACCAGAAGTAGCTAGTCTAACCTTCGGGAGGACGGTTACCACGGTGTGATTCATGACTGGGGTGAAGTCGTAACAAGGTAGCCGTAGGGGAACCTGCGGCTGGATCACCTCCTTAATCGACGACTCAGCTGCTCCATRAGCTCCCACACGAATTGCTTGATTCATTGAAGAAGACGATATAGAAGCAGCCTTTTGGGTTGTAGCTTAGTTGGTTAGAGCGCACCCCATGCTCTGTGGTAAAGAGCAGGGTGAGGTCGGCCTTAGCAGCTCGAAATTGGGTCTGTAGCTCAGTTGGTTAGAGCGCACCCCTGATAAGGGTGAGGTCGGCAGTTCGAATCTGCCCAGACCCACCAATTTTGTGTGGGAAACGCCTGTAGAAATACGGGGCCATAGCTCAGCTGGGAGAGCGCCTGCCTTGCACGCAGGAGGTCAACGGTTCGATCCCGTTTGGCTCCACCACTAACTGCTTCTGATTGTATAAAGCTTAGAAATGAGCATTCCATAGGTTCGATGGTGAATGTTGATTTCTAGTCTTTGACTAGTTCGTTCTTTAAAAATTTGGGTATGTGATAGAAAGATAGACTGAACGTTACTTTCACTGGTAACGGATCAGGCTAAGGTAAAATTTGTGAGTTGCTCTATGAGCAAGTGCGAATTTTCGGCGAATGTCGTCTTCACAGTATAACC
>NZ_JBFUIC010000418.1:0-3076 GCF_056402075.1 Pseudomonas sp. P4_C3 | reverse complement strand
AGGTCGGTGACTTCGTAGACATCGTCGCCAACACCGCCGACCATGGTATCGGCACCCGCACCCCCGATGAGAATGTCATTGCCGGCATCACCATTGAGGATGTCGTTGCCGCCCAAGCCGTTCAGGATGTCGTTGCCATCACCTCCGCTGGCCACGTCGTCGCCTGCCGTGCCGGTGAATATGTCGGCACCGGCGGTACCGACAAACAGWTCRCCGACCACTGTCGTTGCGGCAGARGTGACTCGCTCAAGTGTGCCGAGGTCATCGGTGTAACTCGCGACGACACGCAGTTGCTGACCGRYCTGCGCCTGGCTGGGCGTGAAGGTCGTGCCCGTCGCGCCGGCGATGTCGGCAAAGACCGCACCGTTCCCCACCTGCCACTGGTGGGTAATCACCGAGGTCGTGGTCCCGTTGGCGTCGGTGAACGCATCCGTGGCGGTCAAGGCCGAGCCTTCCGTCGGGGTCGTATCGCTGATCAGCACCGTGCCAACCGGTATGACGTTGACGGGGCTGCCGCCGAGCGGCGCAGTTGGCGCGGTCGGCGCCGAGAACACGCTTTCCAGCACGCCGTGGGCGTCCTGATAGACGGCCCTGACGCGCAGCAGCAGTCCCTCCTCAGCCGCGGTCACCGTGAAGGTCGGACCGGTCGCGGTTCCTAGTCCGCCTCCGAGCGCAATACCGATGTCGTCGAAGATACCGCTGCCCGGGTTTGTTTCGACCTGCCATACGAAGGCGATGGGACTGGTGATCGCACCTCCGCTAGCGACATTGTCCGCATCGCTGACGGTGTCGGCCAACACCGTCAACACTTGGCCAACGGCCGGCGTGCCATCGCTGATCCTCAGCAAGCCCACCGGCTCGGCGTTCAAGCCCGCCACCAGGACCAGCGACTGATCGGCGAACTGCAGCCGCTCGATATTGCTGAGCCTGTCAGTACCGTCCCGACCGACGACGCTGTCGGCCACGGTGGTCGTGCCGTCGACGTTCTCGATGACGGTGTAGTCAGCCAGAAGGCCGGTGTACAGGGCCGTGTCGAAGGAATGGCCAGGGTTAAGGGGGTCAGGCGCATCCGTCAGGATCTCACGGACGGCGACGAATTGGCCGGGGTTGTAAGTGCCGTTGAGCATGAGCGGCACCAACGGGACCATGCTGTCGAACGTTGCGATCTCCGGACCTGTGCCATCAATGTTCTGCCGCACGCTGATACGTACGTTGAGCCACTTGTCACCGTCGATCAGGTCATCGCCACCACGGCCTTGGATGATGTCGCTGCCGCCGCCGCCGAGGACGATGTTGCCGGCGCCGAACTGATCGTCTGCCGTGCCCACAATGCCGTCCGGGCCGGCTGCTGCGGTGCCGACGAACGAGCGCAGGCCGCTGACCAGGTCGAAGTTGGTGAGCACGCTGCCCTGAGCACCGGCAGCCGCGATCACGGTGGCATCGGCATCATCGCCACGCAGGATGTCGCTGAAGTGCGATCCCGTCAGACCTTCCACCAGTTGGAACCGAGCCACGGTTGCGGCCAACTCCGGCAGTGGCGGCGCGAGAGCGATTTCGGCGAGGCCCAGGTCGACGGACACGCCGAACGGGTCGTCCTTGAAGCCGGCCCAGTCGTAACCGGAGCCACCCAGGTAGCGGTCCCCCGCGCCGCCGTTGCCGAACATGATGTCGTCGCCACCTTCGGCCATGAATCTGTCGGGCCCGCCGGTGCCGATGAAGATGTCGTTACCGCGTATCAGGTCGAGCCCGTTCGGGTCGAAATTATCGCCGGGAGCACCATCGGCGGTTCCCTTCTCGATCCAGTCGTCGCCTTCGTTACCCATCAGTTGTTCGTCGGCGACACTGCCCATGATGAAGTCGTCGCCCGCGCCGCCGAAGACCTCCGAGGAGTCCTCACCGGTGACGATGAAGTCCTTGCCGGAGCCGCCGAGGTTCAGATTCAGGCCGTTGCCACTGTGGATAACGTCGTTGCCGTCGCCGCCATGAATGGTGTCGTCGCCGCCCATGTCCGTGATGATGTCGTCGCCGTCGCCCCCGACCATGAAGTCGTTGCCGTTGCCACCCTCGAGGCGATCATTGCCACCGTCGCCATAGAGCGTGTCGTCGCCGTCGCCAGAGACGAGAATGTCATTGGCGGCCGAGCCACCGAGCACCACATGGTCTTCGCCGGTGTACTGCAGGTAGTTGGTATCAGGGCCGACCGTCGCAGGGTTGTCCCGAATGACCAGCGGCGTGAGGAGGATGCCGCCGACAGGGTCGGCATTGCCCGGCAGGTTGTCGGCGGCCTCATTGACTGGCGTCAATGGATTGTCGACCAGTATGCCATCCGGCCCGGCAATCACGCTCGCGTTGAACTGCCTGGTCGGGTCGACCTCGAGGGTAAAGGCCGGAGTCAAGAACATGACGGCCGGGAGGTGGGTCGCATCCGTGTTGGCCATCACCAGTCTCGCGAACGAGTTGTTCTCCAACTCGGTGACGAAGTTAAGCCCCGCGTTGCGTTCCAGGTAGTAGAAGCGGTCGGCGTTCTGCAGCTTCTCCATCTGGGTCTCGAACACGAAGTTGAAGGTCGAGCCGAGCATGCCGCCAAACGGCATTTTTTCCTCGGCGAGGCCGCCGATCCAGAGGTCGATGTTGTCCAGACCGGTAATGGTGACGCCGGTCGGGCCACTCGCCCAGGCGCCGGTGCTATTGAGGAAGTCCAGTCGGTCCGCCGGCTCGCCGGCGCCGCCCAACACCAGGAGAGAGGCTGCGGCGCGCTTCCCGTCGAGCGTGGTGGCGCTGGTAATGGAGGCGTGCGTGCCATAGGCGGCGATGAAGTTGATCAGCGATTCCGGGTGCTTCAGGTGTTGCACCAAATCGGCCCAGCTGATGTAGGGCTTCAGGTTGCTGTCGCCGGTCGTGGTGTAGAACTCACGACGCGCCTCGTTCAGGGTCGGAAGCCCGGTATCACGGCCGCGCGCGATGTTGAGGGCGGGCAGGTCGAGCGGCAGGCCCAGCAAGTTGTTGCGCACCGCTTCGGTGACGAACTCATCGATCTCGTTACCGACCTGGCGCGTCACGCCGCGGACGATGGCAC
>NZ_JBFUIC010000417.1:0-3077 GCF_056402075.1 Pseudomonas sp. P4_C3 | reverse complement strand
GCGCTGGGTAAAGTCATGACCGCTTGCCCGGCCTGGTGTGTTTCAGATGGATTACTGAATGGCCAGCAACTGGTCAGGGTGGGCACCAATTCAGACAAGGTGCAGGCGACAATCCAAGTCGTTCAGCTAACGTTCAATCGTTCGCCTCGCCAGTTGCGTTACACACACTCCCCCTGAGGTGACTGGCGGGGTGAACCCTTGGCGACGTGGCCCCTTGTAGATGTGCCAGAGCATCTAGAACGGCGCTGCTATCAGTAAGATGATCATGGGGGCACCGCCCCGAGCAGGCCTTGGGCATCCACCCAAAGCGGTGCCCTGACGCCTCCATTGCATGCGCCACCCTCCGTGACTGAATGCGACGGAGGTAGTGGCATTTTGATTTCTTTTGAGCTATTTATCTCTATGGCCGGCATGGAGTCGGTTCAAGGAGGTGAAATGGTCACTGATCGCGAAATTGCACTTGAGCAGGCCCTTGTAGCAATTATTGGAGAGGCCATCGCCAGCGGGCTTGATGTCAAAAGCCTGATGGACAACGCGGCAGCCGGCTTACTTGGAAGTGCTTCATACCGCTGGGTTGGGCATCCGCATGTGTCAAACGCCCTTCAGGTGATGATTGATGCTCATGCGCAGGCATTGGACGCCATGCCTGCGCATTAATTGAAGTTTCAGGTTTCAATACCCGTCCTGGCAACCGCTGCAAACTGTCACGATTGCTTTTCCGTAACGGCGATTTCAGGTCGCGACATGCTCGCAATGCGGGCGGACTCTTCGGCCGGCACCGTAGCGAGGGTGATCAGGAGCGTTGACACAGTCTCCTGCCATTCCGTGACCTGAAGCGACAGGTGGAGATTCCAGGTTTTGGTGTTCAGCTATGCTTTCAGCACTTTGTTCAAGAAATGGATTTCACTATGAGCAGCGTAAGAAAACCGACACAGCGAGAAATCTCCGATGCCTTGGAACTTAGCGAAAGCGAGGTCGCGTTGTACGTTGCAGACGTAGAGGAAAAGGCCGATGGCTCGGGGCACTGGATCTTTTTCAGTCTATTGACGCCTAACGACGTACTGTTCTGGCTCAGGGTCGGTAACAACCTGAGGCTTGAAACAGATGCCATAAACCTCCTCTGGACAAAACAATCACCGAGTATCGCTCGGTAGGTTTGCGGGATCGCGCTTTAACTCCGCCAAGCTCTTATCCTTTAATGCCCGCGACACCTTTTCGCTTGTCTCGTAAGGTGTCGTGAGATTCCTAAGCATCCACGCCGCTGTATCGAAGTCTGAATTGATCAGGTAGATCAGCAGCCGTTGGTGAATGTCCTGCTGGTTGCTTCCTTCTATCGCTTCCTGCGCTGCCTGATGGCTTGCGCCGTCGGCTCCTGCTGTTCTGCTGTAGGAGCGAGCTTGCTCGCGATGGACTCAAGAGCGCCGCGTTTAGCCAGTAAATACGCGTTATCGTTAACGACCATCGCGAGCAAGCTCGCTCCTACAGAGGGCCACATTCGCTTAACTGAACAGCATTACATCCATGAACCGGAGACTTAAAACTCATTCAGGATTTATTGTTTGGATAAGGCAGTAACCGCGACTTCTTACTGAACGGAGGAGGTTGTCGCCTTTAGTAAACTTCTTGAATTTCGCTTGCAGTCTACTGAGGCACATGAGCAATCCTTTGTAATTATAAGGGTCCTTATTTAACTTCATAAGGATGTCCTCGTTGCTGATAACGCGTTCCTCGCTGCTTGTTAATAAGTCAAGCACTACGCATTCCATGCGAGTTAAATTGATAGTCGTTAGATTGTTAGAAAGCAGGCGTTGGGGTTTGTTGAACACCCAGGTATGTAACTTTGGCATATTGACGCGATCAGACACACACGTAGAACCGCGGTGGTCGATCCAGGCAGCAACCTCATCGATAGTATGTCCGAAGGCAATAGAGTCTTCGTCGGAAGGATTGAGCGGGGCGGGGGTAAGATCTTCTGGCATCGCGCTTCCTCCATGCACAAGAAAAGCGTAGCACCAAGAGGCGCGCCTACAGTAAGTAGTACGCGAAAAAACCCGCATGGGCGGGCTTGAAGGGGTCGAGCAAAAAGGATGGGGCAATTGTTTAGAGTGATGCCAGTACATTGGATGGCGTGGTTGAGGTCATTCCTGGTTGTACAGCGCTATAGCCTGATAAATCGATCGATGGCGATTCATCGATACAGATCAACTAAGGGTGCGTTGTAGAGACCAAAAGGCACATGGTGCGAGCGCACTTGTTACCGCCTATTGGCGGCATTATCCGCGATCAAACCTCGTTGATGTTGACCCAGCGCTGTTCCTGTGCCGCCAATCGAATCGCCGTCGCCAGTCGTTCCACTTCCAAGGCTTGCTCGAAATCGGTGCCGGCTTGTCCTTGGCCGGCCAAGGCCATGATCAGCTCATGCACTTCCAGCGTCTTCAACTCGTTGTAGCCCAACTGATGCCCCGGCGCGGGACTGAACGCTGCATATCCGGGCAGGTTCGGCCCGGCCAGTAAACGCTGGAAGCCGTCCTGGCCGACACGGCACAGGCGTAACTCATTCAAACGCTCCTGATCGAATGACAGGGTCCCTTGGGTGCCACTGATCTCGAAACTCAGGTGATTCTTGTAGCCGTGCTTGAGCCAACTGCTGCTGAAGGTGCCACGCGCGCCGCTGGCAAAACGCAGTAACGCATGGGCCTGGTCGTCGACGGCAATTGTGCGTTGTTCCTGGCTACCGGCTGTGGCCGGGCGCTGGCGGTGCACGGTCTGGGAATCGGCGCATACCGCTTCGACATTGCCGAGCAGATAGCGCGCCATGCCCAGCAAGTGGCTGCCCAGGTCCGCCAGCGCGCCACCGGCATGTTCGGCCTCACAGCGCCACGACCAGGGGGACGCTGGATCGGCCATGAAGTCTTCGCTGAATTCACCTTGAAAGCTGATGATCTCACCGAGTTTGCCGCTCTGAATCAACTCCCGCGCCAGGCCGATGATCGGGTTGTGCTGGTAGTTGTAGCCGACACGGGTGACCACGCCCGCATCCTTGGCCGCCAGGTGCATGGCATTGGCCTGTTCAAGGT
>NZ_JBFUIC010000416.1:0-3091 GCF_056402075.1 Pseudomonas sp. P4_C3 | reverse complement strand
GCGTTTGTGGTGGTCAATGGTGACATCTGGACCGATTACGACTTCAGCGTGCTGCATCAACCCATCAACGGCCTGGCGCACCTGGTGCTGGTCAGCAACCCGCCCCATCATCCGGCCGGGGACTTCTGCCTGGTCGAAACTCTGGTGCACGACCGTCAGCCGGAATCAGCCACCCTGACTTACAGCGGCATCGCCGTGTTGCATCCGCAGTTGTTCGACGGTTGCACCGCGGGGGCCTTCAAGCTCGCGCCGCTGTTGCGCAAGGCCATGGCTGACGGTCAAGTGACTGGCGAACAGCTGAATGGGCACTGGGTCGATGTCGGCACTCACGAGCGTCTGGCCGAAGTTGAAACATTAATCGAAGCGAGCCGCTGACATGTTGTGGCCAGGGACTCTGATTGGAGCCGGAGCAGGCTTTGCCATAGCCAGTATTCCGGGGGCCTTGCTTGGCGCGTTGTTGGGGCAGGCGCTGGACCGGCGCTTGCACCTGCAGAGCTGGGGGCATTTGTGGGAAAAGCTGGGCGGTCGCCCGGTGTTGCGTAACGATGAATTGCTATTTGTCCTGTTGGGGCGCCTGGCCAAGTGCGACGGCCAGGTGATGGCCGGGCACATCGATCAGGCCCGAGCGGAAATGCGTGCGCTGGACATGTCCGAGCCGGCCCGGCGTCGTGCGATAGCCGCGTTCAATCGCGGCAAGTCGGGCCGCGACCGGCTACGTGGTTATCTGCGTCGCCTGAGTGCCCAGCCCCATGCGGCGGAAGGCGTGTTGCGCGCCTGCTGGCGAATGGTCTGGGCCGATGGTCGTGCCGGCAGCAGTGAGCGTGAGTTGATCGGCCAATGGGGCCAGTGGCTGGGCTGGACGCCGCGCCAGGTACAGGCGTTGGCCCATGACTATGAGCCGCAGAAGCGGCCATTGGGCAGCAGCGTGCCAAGTTATCAGGAAGCGTTAAGGCTTTTGGGGGTGTCGGCCACCACTGAACCGGCGCAGATCAAGCGTGCCTATCGGCGTCTGCTCAGTCGCCATCATCCGGACAAGATTGCCGGCAGTGGCGCGACGGCGTTGCAGGTGCGTGAGGCTACCGAGCGAACGCGTGAGCTGCATAACGCCTACACGCTGATTCGGGAGCGGCGGGATTTTCGCTAACAGGAAAGGCTTGTGTCGTCTGTAATGACCCTATCGTCGGAACGCCGCCCGGAGCAAGCTCGCTCCCACAGGTTTTATGTCGATAACAAAAATTGTGTACGACGTTAATCCTGTGGGAGCGAGCTTGCTCGCGATGAGGGCGACACAGTCTTTCAGTCTGTCGCAGGCTGCGGATTCAACCAACCCCGCACCCGACGGAACAATTGCTCCTGTTCAGCCTTGGTATCCGGTAACGCCTTGAGTGCGACCTGGTTGAATGCCGATGACTTCAGGCGTTTGCTGGCCTGCAGGCGCTCCAGTGCTGCGTCGCGATCCAGCGCTTTGTCCTTGTAGAAAATATCCGCGGTCGGCAGTTTCAGGGGCGGGGTCAGCTCTGCCAGCCCGGGCGTGGCTGCCACAGGTGTCCGGGCGGCAACCATTACCAGTTTTTCGACTTGCGACGGCTGCTTCTCGCTCAGGTAACGCGTGGCCCAATAGGCGCCGGAACCATGTCCCAACACCACGATACTGCGGGCGCTTTGCTGTTCGGCGAAGGCGATCGCGGCGTCGATCCGGGCGAAGATGCGCTCGGCATCTGCCTTGGACTGTTCCTCAGTGGTCTCGGCAATGGCCTTGTCGGCCACGTCGGCCTCGCCACCGGCCACTTGTTCGATGGGGGCCGCGGTGGTCGAGTCTTTGCTGCCGGTTTCGGGGGCCTTGGGAGCCGGCGCTGCTTCCACGACTCGTGGCGCAATGGCATCGCTTTGCAGGTCCGGCAAGGTGATACTCAGGCTGCTCCACTCGGCGTCCGGCAGTTTGCGCCGTAAAGGGCCAACCGCTTGCGGCCAGTCAACGGTTTCGCCGGTGCCGGGGATGATAATCACCGCACCTTTGGGGTCGGCGGTATTGGCAGGTTTCCACAATGCCAGAAACGTGTCGGCGCCCACTTGCAGTTGTTGCTGTTCCTGAGCCGGGATTTTTCGCTCAAGTGCAGTCGCTTCTTCCTTACTACGCTCAGGCAACGGCTGACGCTCGAGTGGTTTTTCTTCGGCGGTTTTTTCTGCTGCTGCAGGCGCCGGGTCGGCCGCCTCGACGGAAAAAACGCATGGCAGGATCAGCGACAGGCACAATGCTGRCAGTGCCAGGCGGTAGACAGGGGGCATTGGATATTCCAGGCCAGAAGTTGTTCCGGCAGCCTAATGGGTTGGTCAGTATTTGTCAGTGTGTGAGAGTTCAATGATGCGTTTACGCTGCCTGTGGGTTATCGGCTGTTTGTGGTTTCCCTTGATGGGTTGGGCGGCGGCCATGCCCCCGGAGCACGTTGCCCAGTTGACCCCGAAACAACAACACTGGCTGGCGCAGCAGGACGAGTTGCGGGTCGGCGTGGTGTTGCAGGCGCCCTATGCGCAATATGATCGCCGCTTGCAGCGCCTGTCCGGGGTGAATGTCGACTTGATGAAGTGGCTGGCAAAGACCCTCAACGTCGAACTGAGCTGGCGTAACTTTCCCGACCTTGAACAACTGGAGGCGGCTGCACGCGAGGGCGAAATCGACATCGCCCCGGGGCTGACCCAAACCCCTGGCGGATTGCGCCTCTGGCAGTTTTCCGACCCTTACATGCGAGTGCCGCAACTGGTGGTCAGCGACCAGAAAAGCGCCGGCGCTGTCGAGCTGGAAAAGCTCGATAGCCAGACCCGCGTCGCCGTGCGCATGCCCAGCGCCATCGCCGATTACCTGCGTAGCAACTATCCGCACCTGAATCTGCAAGGCGTCCCGATGGAGCGTCAGGCATTGCAATTACTGACTGGCCAGCAGGCGGGTTATGCGGTGGTTGATGAGGCGCAATTGGGACGCTTGTCGGTCGAGACGGAGTTCGCGGGGTTGGTGGTGGTGGGGGATGTCGGCCTGCCGCAGCTGCTGCGGGTGGCCACGCGCCGCGACAAGCCGGAACTGGCGGGCATCGTCGAA
>NZ_JBFUIC010000415.1:0-3101 GCF_056402075.1 Pseudomonas sp. P4_C3 | reverse complement strand
GTATTACGTCAGGTAATATCAATCTAAGACCGCCGATATTGACTTAATAAAGACCGCAGGTAATACTTTTATGCGTGCACAGCGAAAGAGGTCCTGTATGCAGCGCATACCACTCAAAGATTTTGTGACCAAAGTTGGTCAGCTAAAAGCGGCGTCAGCGCTTCGTATGAGCCAGGGCGGCATCAGCAAAGCCTTGAAGGCAGGGCGTGAGGTTTATGTGACCGTGTTCGATGACGGCCGCTTCGAGGCGGAAGAGGTGAAGCCCTTTCCCGGCCAACCCCAGCGCTTCACAGGCTAACCAACACATTATCTAGCGCTCCATTGAAGCCAGATTAGGAGACAGCAGTTCATATGGAAACGTCCAGTCCAAGACACAGCATTCAAACCCGGGATCAGGTGCTAGTCGCGCATGCGGCAAATCAGATCGCGCGCACCAACCTGAGTCAGGACGATTTCGCCCAGGCGCTGAGCCGGGAAATTTACGTAATCGTCCCTGCCGCGAAGATTGAATTAGCGAAGGTTCCTGATTTTGATGAGTTGGCGCGGCTGAACGATGTCAGCGAGTTCGTGAAGGCAACCGGTCGCTGGCTCAAGCGCGTTCAACGCTGGCTGTCGGGCGAGCAGGAAATGCCATCTTGGCTGGAAGAGTCGTGGGTGAATGCACTCGAGCCTGAGTTCCGTGATCACTGCGTGAATGAACTGGCCAGCCGTCACGGTTTGATTGGTGCCCGCCAGATGGCGACCGAACAATGCGGGAACAAAAGCTTCAGCGCATTGATCCGCGCCTTGGGGGATGTGATCGACACGGGAAGCGAAGTTTTCGACGATCAGGTGATGAGCGAAAAGGACATGCCGCACCTACCAGCGTTCGCCAAGGAATGTCGACAAGTTGAAGCAAGGGCAGGGGAGCTTGGTCGGAAAGCCGAGGAGATGATTGAAAAGTCTCGCCCAGCGTTGAAGTCGATCGCCTGAGTTATAGACACAAAAAAGCCGACGGAGAAGGTCGGCTGATTCGCAAAACTAGAGAGCGATGATTATGCACARCCACATTGCCCCAAGCAATACCCTCGATGTCGTGACACGTTTCGGTCAATCGCAAAACATCTCATGCCTCACCATGTCGCCACACGATATTGCCGAGCTGATAGGCAGTTCGCATGACAATGTCCGGAAGACAGTCCGAGCGCTGGCTACCAAGGGAGTCGCGTCCTCAAATGACACCCCCTACAAAGTAAAAGCCCTGAAGCATGATCCGGAAGCCAGCATCCAGCGAGCTGCATTCGACCCAATGGTCTCCCCGAAAGTCCTTGTTCGCCTTGCTGAGCTTCTGCAGGAGACCATGTAATGGCCGGCGATTGGATCAAATTCGAACTCACTACCCTAGATAAGCCAGAGGTCTGCCAGATCGCTGACCTAGCCGACATCGATCCGGACGCGGTAGTGGGCAAGTTGATGCGGGTATGGGGTTGGTTCGACCAGCAGACGGAGAGCGGTAACGCTCCGAGCGTTAGCAAGAAGTTACTTGATCGGCTGGTGGGCGTTATCGGTTTTTGCGAGCACATGAAGTCCGTGGCATGGATGCAAGAAGTGGATGGCGTAATCAGCCTCCCGCATTTCGAGCGTCATAACGGGAAAACCGCCAAAAACAGGCTTCTCACTGCCAAAAGGGTAGCCAACCACAAAGCAGCTAACGCCAAAGGTAACGTTCCAAGCGTTAGCAATGCGTTACCTAAAGAAGATGTAGAGAAGAATAAAGATCAACACAACACTCTGGGCGCGAGCGATCGTTCGGCGGCAGTCGAGATGTCGCTTGAGTGGGGGCCTGATCAACAGCTCTTGCAGGCTTACGCGCTACGGATGGCCCTACCGTTAACTACGTTCACCGCGGAGGCCACAGCTGCTTTCGTTTGCCATTACACCGCCAGTGGTCGTTTCGAGACGCAAGCAGCCTGGGTCAGCCTGCTCGTGAAGTGGATCAAGCGCGATGTTGCCAAAACGGCCAGTTCAAACATTCGGCAATTTCCCGTGAAGCAGGTCAACGGCCCAGATTTCGACGACACGACCTGGTCTGATGACCTTGGTGATTTGTGATGACCCAAGCCAAAAGCGTGCCTCAGAGCGCCAACCGACTGCTGAGCGAGATGAGCAACCTGCCGCCCGTGACGCTGGAGCCGCGGAAACAATTGCTGCCCGGTACCGCTGATGTCGTTAACGCGCTGTTCAAGGAATTACAGGCGATCTTCCCCGCGTGGAAGCAAGCTTGGCCCGATGATGAAGCCCTACGCGCTGCAAAACGCAGCTGGGTCAAGGCTTTCGTCGCCGCCGAGATCAATACTCTTGAGCAGATTCGGTACGGCTTGCAGAACTGCCGACAGCACGGCAGCGATTTCGCGCCGAGCGTCGGTAAGTTTGTGAAGTGGTGTCAGCCAACTCCTGAAATGCTGGGCATTCCTTCGCACGGTAAGGCCTTTCGTGAAGCTCTGCTCAATTTGGACCCGAGCCGAGCATTTTCCCGTGAGTGGTCGCACCCGGCGGTACGTCATGCCGCCCTTCAATGCGAGATGCATAACCTAAACAGCCTGGTGTCCGAGAAGGCCAGCAAGGTCTTTGATCGCGCCTATGACATCACCATCCGGATGTTGGTCAGCCGACAGCCGCTCGAAGACATCGCCATTGGCATCGGCCACGACTCGCAAAAGCTCGAAACGCAACTTGCGGAAGAGTACGGCGAGGCGCGGTTGTTGATGACCATGTCGCAACAGTCGATCCCGCTTGACGGCAAAGTCGCCCGTGCACAGTTGCTGGCTCGTTTTGCCAATGGCCCGGGAAAGCGCGAGCAGCAACAAGCCTCGCTTCCAGGTACCTGCTTGAACTCCCTCCCTGATCCAATCCATCCCACAGGTGGCTTCTGATGAATGCAGCCAAGCAACAAAACATGCTCGCCGGGCAATCTTCACTTGCCCGCAAGGTGTTCCAGGTCGTGCCAATCCAGGAGCGTTGGAGTGCCCACGACATTTTCAATTCGTTGATGGTTTCCGAAGCCACAGGGGCCCAGTTCCCGGCTGTCCGGCGCGGCTTAGGTGAGTTGAAGGAGGCAGGTC
>NZ_JBFUIC010000414.1:0-3113 GCF_056402075.1 Pseudomonas sp. P4_C3 | reverse complement strand
ACCGGGGAACTGGTCGAGGAATTCGGCCAGCGCTGCCATTGGCTGGGTGGCCTTGGCTTCGATGGCCAGGTTCGGCAGCTCCCGAGCGGGGAAGCGCTCGCGACCGCTACCGCTTTCCACGTCCTGTTGACTGGCCACCACGCGCGGCCAGTTCTTCAGGCGCGCGAAGCAGTCTTCCACCGGCAGGAACAGTTCGGCGGGTGGTAATAAAGGACGGGACGGGTCGACGCGGCGTTCTTCATAACGATTGCGCACGTCGTTCCAGAAGTTTTCCGCGGCCTGTTCGATACCGGGCAGCGAGAACACTTGCGTGTCCTGGGGCAAGTAATCGAACAGGGTCGAGGTTTCTTCGAAGAACAGCGGCAGGTAGTACTCGATACCGGCCGGGGTAATCCCGCTGCTCAGGTCCTGAAAGATCGGGCAGCGGCGGAAGTCGACGTCAAAACGCTCGCGAAACCGCGCCTTGAAGCGGGTGACCGCTTCTTTCTGTAGCGGAAACTCCTTGGCCGGCAACAGCTTGACCGAGTCGACCTTGTCGATGGAGCGCTGGTTCTCCGGGTCGAAGGTGCGCAGGGTTTCGATTTCGTCGTCGAACAGATCGATGCGATACGGCAGCTTGCTGCCCATCGGGAACAGATCGATCAGCGAACCGCGAACGGTGAACTCGCCGTGTTCATACACCGTATCGACGTAGCGATAACCCGTGGCTTCAAGCCGGGTGCGCATTTGCTCGACGTCGAGCTTCTGGCCGATATCCAGTACCAGGCTGCTGCCGAGCAGGAACTTGGTCGGCGCGAGGCGATGCAGGGCGGTCGTGATCGGCACCACCAGCACGCCATGGCTCAGCTCCGGCAGCCGGTACAGGCTGGCGATGCGCTGGGAAATGATGTCCTGGTGCGGCGAGAACAGGTCGTAGGGCAGGGTTTCCCAGTCGGGAAAGTGCAATACGGGCAAATCCGGGGCGAAGAAACCCAGCTCCTGTTCCAGCCGTTCGGCACTTTGGCTGTCGGCGGTCAGCAGCAGGGTAAAGCGCTTGGCAGCGCTGGCGGCCTCGGCAATGGCCAGGCTCAGGGCGGCACCGGRCAGGTTGCCCCAGTGCTGTTTACCTGCCGCGGCAGGGAGAAGCGGTAGACGCAGAACGGGCACGGAAGGTTGAGCTCCAAGCGTTGCGACAAAGTCGGTAATTGTAGCGGTCTACGATGCCGCCTGTCAGTTGCTGACTGCGTCTAAAGCACGGGTTTGGTGAAATGTAGTGGTAAAGACAAAATTCGGCGGTTTTTTGCCAGAAATTACTGAATATGTAGTGGCAAAAACAACGAGTGTTACGGAGGGTTACGGATAACGAGGCGTGACCTCCAAAAAATTGACTGCGCTGCAAGCCCCGGTTTTATTGGGCTGGCGCGATGCGTAAGTTTTTTGAACGACGATTTGTTACGTAAAGCACGACGGGCGCGCATTGCTACGGCGGTCACTCGGCGGCATAATGTAGCCCCTTTTTTCTGCCCCTACATGTGGAAGGTTCCCGTGACTCAGAAGCCCGACCAGTGTCTTGGTGAATGGATCGACCGTGAAGCACTCGCAGAAGCGATGATTCCGCTTATCGGTCAGCTCTACCGCAATAACAACGTGGTGAGCTCGATCTATGGCCGCAGCCTGATCAATCGTTCAGTCATTGCGATTCTCAAAGCTCACCGCTTTGCTCGTCACCGTCAGTCCGACGAAAGCGAGCTGTCCGTCCACGAAACATTCCCGCTGATCAAGGCGATGAGCGAGCTCAAGCTCGGCGCCGCTTCGGTGGACCTGGGCAAGCTGGCGGCCAAATTCAAGGCCGAAGGCAATGGCCGTACTGCCGAGCAGTTCGTCCGTGAAGAACTGGCTGACGTGGTTGGCCAGCAAAACGTATCCGCCCGCAAAGGCACCGACGTTGTCCTCTACGGCTTCGGTCGTATCGGCCGTCTGCTGGCGCGCATCCTGATCGAGAAAACCGGTGGTGGCGACGGCCTGCGCCTGCGCGCCATCGTTGTCCGCAAGGGCGCCGAGAACGACCTGGTCAAGCGTGCCAGCCTGCTGCGCCGCGACTCGGTCCATGGCCCGTTCGATGGCACCATCACCATCGATGAAGCCAACAACACCATCACCGCCAACGGCAACCTGATCCAGGTGATCTACGCCAAGAGCCCGGCCGAAGTCGACTACACCCAGTACGGCATCGAAAACGCTCTGATCGTCGACAACACCGGTGTATGGCGTGACGCTGACGGTCTGGGCCAGCACCTGGCCTGCCCGGGCGCTGCCCGCGTGATCCTCACCGCACCTGGCAAGGGCGCGCTGAAGAACATCGTGCATGGCATCAACCATGGCGATATCAGCCCTGACGACAAGATCATCTCGGCGGCTTCCTGCACCACCAACGCCATCGTGCCGGTGCTCAAGGCAGTCAACGACAAGTACGGCATCATCAACGGCCACGTCGAAACCGTTCACTCGTTCACCAACGACCAGAACCTGATCGACAACTTCCACAAGGGCAGCCGTCGTGGTCGCGCCGCGCCGCTGAACATGGTTATCACCGAGACCGGTGCCGCCACCGCAGCCGCCAAGGCGCTGCCAGTGCTCAAGGGCAAGCTGACCGGCAACGCGATTCGCGTTCCTACGCCGAACGTGTCGATGGCCATCCTGAACCTGAACCTGGAAAAGGCCACCACTCGCGAAGAGATCAACGAGTACCTGCGCCAGATGGCCATGCACTCGGATCTGCACAAGCAGATCGACTACGTGAGCTCCCAGGAAGTGGTTTCCACCGACTTCGTTGGCTCGCGCCACGCAGGCGTAGTGGACGCGGAAGCGACCATCACCCAGGATAACCGCGTTGTTCTGTACGTTTGGTACGACAACGAGTTCGGTTACAGCTGCCAGGTGGTTCGCGTGATGGAAGACATGGCCGGTGTAAACCCGCCAGCCTTCCCGCGCTAAGCCTTTAGCGGCACATGAAGCGCCCCGACTTTGGTCGGGGCGTTTTTGTTTGGGCGCTCCGCAATAAATACGCTTTAGAAACAATCCTGTAGGAAAAGGATCGTTTCTTTTGGCGAAATTTCTGAATCATTCTTTTGACC
>NZ_JBFUIC010000413.1:0-3114 GCF_056402075.1 Pseudomonas sp. P4_C3 | reverse complement strand
GGGCAAGCTCGCGCCATTGCTTGACCCGCACTCGTTCACGCTGGAATCCGCAGAAGACGCCCATGTACTGCTCTTGTCAGGAGCGGCAAAGGGGCGGTTGGTGGTCGAGATTTAACCCAGGGCCTCGAGTACGAAGTCCAGTCGATCCTGGCCGAAGTACAGCTGGTTATCGACAAACATGCTCGGCGCACCAAACACTCCTCGCTGCACGGCTTTTTCGGTGTTGTCCTTGAGCAGGGCTTTGACTTCCTCATCGGCGGTCAGGGCCAGCACCTCTTGTGGATCGAATCCGTTTTCGCTCAATACTGCCGCGACGGTTGCCGGTTCATCCAGGCTGCGACCGTCGACCCAAATGGCGTTGAACAGGCAGTCGATGAAGGCGGCAAAGCGTTCAGGGTGGCGCAACTGCATGCCTGTCACGGCGCGCATGAGCATCAAGGTGTTGATTGGGAAGTGCGGATTGAATTTCAGGGGCACGCCGTAGCGTTTGGCGTAGCGGTCCAGATCCTGAAACATGTAGCGGCCCTTGGCCGGGACAGTCGCCGGAGAGGCGTTGCCGGTGGCTTTGAACACTCCGCCCAGCAAGAACGGAATGTAGATCAACCGGGTATCAGTCTGTGCGCAAATTTTCGGTAGCTGGGTATAGGCCAGATAGGTGGCGGGGCTGCCGAGGTCGAAGTAGAACTCCACGGTTTTGCTCATGGTCAAGGCGCTCGTCTTGTTGTTTTTTTTGGGGAATTACCAGCGTTCGCTCCAGGGGCGAAGGTCCAGCTCGAAGGTCCAGGCATCGCGGGGCTGGCTGTGCAGGTACCAGTAATTTTCGGCGATATGCTCGGGATTCAGGATGCCATCCTGATCCTTGGTGGCATATTTTTCCGGGAAGCTTTCACGGATGAAGTCGGTATCGATGGCGCCGTCGACGACGACATGGGCAACGTGAATATTCATGGGGCCGAGCTCTCGGGCCATGCTTTGCGCCAGTGCACGAATGCCGTGCTTGGCACCCGCAAATGCGGCGAACCCGGCAGCGCCACGCATGCCTGCGGTGGCGCCGGTGAACAGGATCGTACCCCGCTGGCGCCTGGCCATGCGCTTGGCCACTTCACGCGCGTTGAGGAAGCCGGAAAAACAGGCCATTTCCCAAATCTTGAAATACTTGCGGGCGGTTTCTTCGAGAATGCTGCACGGCACGTTGGCGCCGATGTTGAAGACAAATGCCTCGATGGGGCCGATCTCGCTTTCGATCCGCTCGACCAGCGCGATCACGTCTTCCTCCTTGCGTGCATCGCAGGCAAAACCGTGGGCCTCGCCACCATCGGCCTTGATGGCATCCACCAGTGGCTGGAGCTTGTCCGCACTGCGGCGGGTGACGCAGGCGACAAGACCCTCTTGGGCAAAACGCTTGGCAATGGCGCCGCCCGTGGCATCACCTGCACCGACAACCAGTACGACCTTCTTGTTATTCATGGGTAGATCCCTTTTGGTAAACGATCGTTAGCTAAACGAACGTTATGCTACGATTCGACAAGCGTCAAGGTGATCAACCTCGGGAGAAGGACAATGCGTTATTCGGCCAGTCACAAGCTGGAAACCAGGCAAAGGCTGCTGGAAAGCAGCGCGGTATCGGCCAAGAAGTCGGGATTTTCAACGGTGGGCGTGGATGGCCTGATGAAGGCGATTGGCTTGAGTGGCGGTGCTTTCTACAGCCACTTCTCGTCGAAAGACGAGTTGTTCGCAACCATTGTTGAACGTGAGTTGGGTCAAAGTCTGGCGCGACTGGGGGAAGGGCAGGATCGTGACAAGCTTGAGCGCTGCTTGAAACAGTACCTGAGCAWGTCTCACGTCGAGAATCCGGAAACCGGTTGTGCATTACCGGCATTGGGGGCGGAAATTGCCCGTTCCGACCTGACAGTCCGCCAACAGGCAGAGCACTGGATTTGTCGGCTTCAGGAAAGTTGGGCAGGTGTTTTGCAAAGCGACAGCCTGGCGTGGGCGATTCTGTCGCAATGTATTGGCGCGCTGGTCGTGGCGCGTATGCTCGCTAGCCCGGATATCCAGCGCACAGAGCAGAAGTCCAGCTACGAGGAAATCGGCCGTCAGATCGCAAGTCCGAGAACCTGACGCGACGACCTTGCCTATTTGCAGATGACGATCATGCTGCGGCTGGTATAACCCGCAGGATTGAGGCCAAAAGGATAGTCGCCGGGCTCTTCCACGGCATCTCCCGACTTGGCAATGACCTTGTATCCCTTGGGTGCGCAGGAGTTGGCGGCGCTGGCGTAGCACTTGTCCCAGGATGAAGACAATCCGGAGCAGTTGATGTGTAGCCCTTTCTTGCCGTGCTTGATCTGTGTTTCCGAGGTCGCTGCGCAGCCTGCAATTGCAAGTACGGCGACCAGTATCAAAATTCGTTTCATTACTGTCCTTTTAGCGTCCCCGGATCTTGTGCCCGGGTCTGGCTGCATTCGCTTTCGCTTGACGCGTACCGATATCCCTATCTGGATTTGTCCATGGCATGACCTTGGGTTGCGGGGCTAAACATGGCCTAGTTGAGCGGTAAATACCAGACCCGTGTCATCTCCGCTCTCAATCTGCCGCTACTGCTGGCCTGGCGGCAGTGCTCATGGTCATGGTTGCGCCGACGGAGGCCAGGATGATGCACAGGATTGCCATCCACTGCGACAGTGAGAGGTATTCATGCAGGAACAGCAAGCCCGATAACGCACCGAAGGCAGGCTCAATGCTCATCAATGTGCCGAAGGTTCTGGCCGGCATGCGGGTCAGAGCGACCATCTCCAGGGTGTAGGGGAGGGCAGTGGACAAGACGGCGACGCCAAGGGCCACGGGGATCAGTGACGGGGTCAGCAATGCGGAGCCGGCATGGACAATACCGATAGGGGCTACAAAAAGCGCGGCGATCATTACCCCCAGTGCGGCGGTTTGCACGCCATTATCGGCCCCGGCCTTTTGGCCAAACAGAATGTACAGTGCCCAGCAGATCCCTGCACCCAAGGCATAACCGGCGCCTACCAGATCGATTCCTGCGGTCGCTTCTCCTGTTGGTATCAGTAACAGCAAGCCGACGGCAGCCAGGGCGATCCACAAAAAGTCGAT
>NZ_JBFUIC010000412.1:0-3127 GCF_056402075.1 Pseudomonas sp. P4_C3 | reverse complement strand
TTGCCGTTGAGGTCGAATTCGATCACCGCCGTGGAGCGCACCAGTGCGCCGATCAGGTTCTCGTGCTCGCGGGAGGCCTCGATGGTGCGGGTCAGGTCGCTGGAGAAGATCGAAAAATACTTGATCCGCCCATCGGCCGAGCGCACCGGTTGCAGGATCGAACGCAACCAGGCTTCCTGGCCCGTACCGCGCAACAGGCGCACTGCGCCGGCGAAGTGCTCGCCACGGGTCAGCGCGTTTTTGAAACGCTGCTGGAATTCGTCGAACTTCACGTGATCCGGGACGAAGTCGTCGATGTGTCGGCCGATCAGGTCACCGCTCTTGTAGTGCATCTCGCCAAGGAAGTTCTGATTGACCGACTGAACCCGTCCATCGCTGTCGAGAGTCAGTACCAGCATCTCGCTTTCCAGACTTTCCTTCACTTGCTGGAGGCTGGAGAGTTCTTCACGAAGAGCCGACAGCTCCTGCTTCAAGCGTTTATTGAACATGGGAAAGCACCGATGGACGGGGGTAGAAAGCGATACGCAACCTAACCATCGGCCTTGGAAACATTTACTTAAGCGTGTTTCAGGCTTGTCCTGTAAAAATAGTTATGACGCGCACAATCAATGCGCGCCAGCAGTGGAACAGCCTGCGATTCTCGGCATCCGTGCACCGAAATAAGCCGCACTGCCCACGCCCACCGCGCCCATCACCGCACTGAACATCACGCAGATCCATGGACTCCATGGCATCAGACCGATCAACAACAGCGGTGTGACACTTGCCCATGCGGCGTAGGCAATGTTGTAGGTGAACGAGATTCCCGAGACGCGAATCCGCGCCGGGAACAGGCTGACCATCACCGATGGCACCGCGCCGACCACCCCGCAGGACAGCCCTGCCACGGCGTAGGCCAGGCCGAGCCAGTCGCCGCCCATGATCAGGCAGCCATACAGCACGCCGATGCCCAGCGGCAGCAGCAGGCTATAGAGCATCACCGTGCGCCAGGCGCCGATGCGGTCGACCAGCAGCCCGGCGAGCACGCAGCCGATGTTCAAGAACACGATGCCCAGTGCGCTCAAGGCGAAGGTATGGCTGGTGGTCATGCCAAAGGTTTTCTGCATCATGGTCGGGGTGATGACCACGAACACCACCACCGCCGAGGTCAGCACACAGGTGAGAATCATCGCCGGCAAAATGGCCAGGCGATGCTCGCGCAAGACCGTGCGCAGCGGCAGTTCGCCGGCCGCTTCGCGCTGCGCCTGCATGGCCATGAACACCGGGGTTTCGTTGAGCCAGCGACGCAGCCAGACGCCAATCACCCCAAACACGCCGCCGAGCAGGAACGGGTAACGCCAGGCGTAATCGAGGATTTCCTCCTGGGTGAATGCCTGCGCCAGAAAGGTCGCGGTCAATGCGCCGATAAGATAGCCGAAGGTCAGCCCCGCCTGCAGGAAACCCAGGGCATAGCCGCGATGGGCGATGGGCGCATGCTCGGCGACGAATACCCAGGCACTCGGCACTTCGCCCCCCACCGCCGCGCCCTGGAGGATGCGCAGGCCCAACAGCAGCAACGGAGCGAAATAACCGATTTGCGCGTAGGTCGGCATGATCCCGATCAGCAGGCAGGGCAACGCCATCATCAGGATGCTCAGGCTGAAGACTTTCTTGCGCCCCAGACGGTCGGCGAAGTGCGCCATCAGGATGCCGCCCAGCGGTCGCGCCAGGTAACCGGTGACGAAGATCCCGAAGCTTTGCAGCAGGCGCAGCCACTCGGGCATTTCCGGCGGGAAGAACAGCTGACTGAGGGTCAGGGCGAAAAACACGAAGATGATGAAGTCGTATATTTCCAGCGCCCCGCCGAGGGCGGCAAGCCCCAAGGTCTTGTAGTCCGAGCGGCTGAACGGCGCCGCGCGCGAATCGGTGTTGGCAGTCATGTAAAGAACTCTGGCACAGGCAAAAACCAAGGCGCCCATGGTCTACGCAAATGCACCGGCGGACAACCCGTTAGACCAAAGTCCCATAGCCACGAAACAGCCCCGCAAAAATCCTCGGCTTGAATTAATGTTGACGTCTGTCCAGACGGGCGGTTACTGCCCCGAAGACCACAACAAACATAAAAATCCGAGGTAACCCCCGTGGCCGCTGATATCGAAGATAGCCGCTCCGCCCGCTTTGCCCTGCGCTGCTCAAGTTTTGCCGAACGCTGGTTTCCTGACTCCTGGGTGTTTGCTGCCCTGGCGGTGATTATCGTGGCCTTGGCCACCATGGCGATGGGAGCCAAACCCACCGACGCCGCCATGGCCTTTGGTGATGGCTTCTGGAGCCTGATCCCCTTCACCATGCAGATGGCCTTCGTGGTGATCGGCGGTTATGTGGTCGCCAGTTCGCCGCCAGCGGTGAAACTGATCGACCGTCTGGCGAAGATCCCGAAAAACGGTCGCTCCGCCGTGGCCTGGGTCGCGCTGATCTCGATGGTCGCGTCGCTGCTGAACTGGGGCTTGTCCCTGGTGTTCGGCGGTTTGTTGGTGCGCGCCCTCGCCCGTCGTACCGATCTGAAAATGGACTATCGCGCCGCCGGTGCCGCCGCCTATCTGGGGCTTGGCGCGGTATGGGCCCTGGGCCTGTCGTCGTCCGCAGCACAATTGCAGGCCAACCCGGCGAGCCTGCCGCCGTCGATTCTATCGATCACCGGGGTGATTCCCTTCACCCAGACGATCTTTCTCTGGCAGTCCGGCGTGATGTTGCTGGCCTTGATCGTCATCTCGCTGATCATTGCCTACGCCACTGCCCCTGGCCCGAACTCGGCACGTGATGCCAAGGCCTGCGGTGTCGATCCGAGTTTCAACCTGCCACCGCTGCAACCACGCACCCGCCCCGGCGAATGGCTGGAATACAGCCCGCTGCTGATGATCCTGCTGGTGCTGCTGGCCGGTGGCTGGCTGTTCCACGAGTTCTCGACCAAACCGGCGATCAGTGCGATTTCCGGGCTGAACACCTACAACTTCCTGTTCATCATGCTCGGCGCCCTGTTGCACTGGCGTCCGCGCAGCTTTCTGGACGCCGTGGCCCGTGCGGTGCCGACCACTACCGGCGTGCTGATCCAGTTCCCGCTCTACGGTTCGATCGCGGCGCTGATGACCAC
>NZ_JBFUIC010000411.1:0-3130 GCF_056402075.1 Pseudomonas sp. P4_C3 | reverse complement strand
GGATAGATCAGAAAAGCGTCGTTTGGCGGGCCGCTCCACTCAGGCAGAACACGCACCAACTGCCCTGATTCAAGCAGGTCGCTGACAAGCCAGGCCGGGGTGATACAAAGCCCGGCGCCCTGTAGAAGACCGTCGCGAATGGCCAATGAGCTGTTGGTTCGATAGCGCCCCTGAGTCGTGACGCTTACCTGCTCCCCAAGGGGGCCACTGAGCTCCAGACGATCGCCTGCGGTCAACCACGCAAACCGCAGGAAATTGTGTTCACTCAGGTCGGCCGGGCTTTTCAACGGGGAATGGGGACGCAGGTATTCAGGTGCGGCCACCAGATATCGCGGTGAGGTCGCTATGTGTCGGGCGACGGCGTTCGGTGGCAATGTGCCCCCCAAGCGTAGAGCCAGGTCGACATTTTCCTCAGTGAGGTCGACGAAACGATCATTGAGGATCAGCTCCACTTCAATGGCCGGGTACTCCTCCATGAACGACAATAGCAACCCATTCAAACGCAACACCCCCAGGCTGACTGGAACGTTGATGCGTAGAAACCCCTCGGGGCGTTCGGTCAGACCGCGCACCTCTGCAACAGCTTCGCTGTACTCCTCCAGCACGCCTTTGGCACGCTCGTAGAAACGCTTTCCCGGTTCGGTAGGTGTCARCCCGTTAGTGCCACGAATCAGCAGGCGGGCTCCCAATTGCTTCTCCAGGGCGGCGATCAGCTTGCTGACCGTGGGCTGAGTGCTGCCCGACTCACGCGCGGCAGATGACAGGCTTCCAAGCTCGACGGCGCGTACGAAACACTGCATCGCTTTAAGATTGTCCATGGGTATTCGATTCAGGAATGGGCTGTATGGGATTTCCCCTTCTACCACACCCATTTTGAATAGAGCAATCTGGCCTTCCTGAACCATTACCGCCCAAGGACATACCTGGATGAAGGCCTTTCACTCTAGAATACCGTTGCCTCTCGCTTTGACTGCCCTGCTTGCCGCAAGCCCTGTCATGGCAGCGGAAAACTGGGTCACCACCTGGATGGCCAGCCCTCAACCCACCTGGGGCAATGAGTTGCCGCTGCCCACGCGAACTCCTGAAACACTGACTGACAGCACGATCCACCAAAAAGTGCGCATCAGTAGCGGCGGTAGTCGGGTACGCGTGGTGGTTTCTAATGAATATGGCAAGCAACCGCTGGTCATCGGTGCCGCGCGTGTCGCCATTGTAGAAGGTGTCGATCACATTCGCGCGGGCTCCGGGCACACCCTGACGTTCAGCGATCAGGAGCAGGTCATCATCGCTGCGGGCGAAACGCGGATCAGTGACCCGATAGAACTGGCAGTGCCGGTACTCGCTGAGCTTGCAATCTCTCTTTATCTGCCACAGCGCACGCCGTTGACGACCTTCCACTGGGATGGCAAGCAAACGGCATTCATCACACCAGGAAAACAGCTCGACGCTCAGCGGCTGGAAGGCCGCGAGCACGTGGAGGCGCGGCTGTTTCTCAGTGACATTCTGGTGGATGCACCGCTCGACACCCATGCACTTGTGGTGCTCGGCGACTCCATTACCGATGGCAACGGCTCGACTTTGGACAGCAATCGACGCTGGCCGGACTTCCTCGCGCAGCGCTTGACCACACAGAAGCTCGTTGTACTCAATGCCGGCATCTCCGGGGCTCGCCTGCTCGAGGATGGCATGGGGGTCAGCGCGTTGGCACGTTTCGAGCGGGATGTGCTGGCCAAACCCGGGGTAAAAACGGTGATTCTGATGCTCGGTATCAATGACATCAGTTGGCCGGGCAGTTCCTTCGAACCTAACAGGCTCGTGCCGCCCAAGGCAAAATTGATTGCTGGCTATCGTCAACTGATCGATCAAGCACGCCTAAACAACATTCGCATCATTGGAACAACGCTGATGCCCTTCGAAGGCGCCCTGGATGGAACGATCGTGAAGAATTATCACAGCGCGGAAAAAGAACAACTGCGCCAGACAGTCAACCACTGGATACGAACCAGTCACGCCTTCGACGCAGTGATCGACTTCGATCTGTTGACCCGCGATCCTGAACACCCCACTCGCCTACTGCCGCTGATTGATTCGGGAGACCACCTGCATCCCGGCGATGCTGGCAACAAGACGATGGCGGAGAGTGTCGATCTGAAAAATGCTTTTCTAGTACCTCAGCCCAACCAGTGAAAGGTTGATATGGGTCTTAAATAGCCCTGAGCTCGAGAAGTAATTTAGGGGCTTGGCGGATTACGACGAAGCCCTCGCAACTCATGCACTAAATGTGGGAACAGTCTCAGTCAATGCCATGGATGCTCTGGACGTTGCTGTTCCATTCGGTGGTGGCAAGCAGTCTGGGTTTGGTCGAGATCTTTCGCTACACTCTTTCGACAAGTACACCCAACTTAAAACCACATGATTCCAACTGCGTTAAATTAAAATCATAGCCGGTCGCGCATCCACACAATGCGCGACCACTGATGATAAAGCCCCTACATCAGTAAAATATCGACGCTGCAGGCCATATTGAGTCAATTGAAAAAAGCAGCCAGGTAAGCTCTATAAATCTTTTTACTCAACGACTGCACTCCGAGCTCTTAAATCGAAAAATAGATTGCCCCCCCAACAATGCGACCAGATCAAGCGGGTTATTCAATGGTAGAAGCAGCATATCGTGATCATTAGCCCGTAGAAATCAGATGCWGACCGTCAYTTTTCGAGTTTCTCCCGATGCCTCAGGTGGCATGTGAAGTCCAGCCCTCCAGTGGCAACTCGAAGAACAACAAACGYCCATCAGAAGCACTCAACTGTAACGGTAACATCCTTTGCCACCGCTCGAAGTTAACACCTCAGCTTGAGCCCAGAGCACTGCACACGAACCCCGTGGTCACGTCGAAATTATCCGGAGTGAGGACATCAATTGGCGAACGACCTTTTAATCGCTACCCCAACGAAGCATAACTGGCACGCCTACTTCATTGCGCCACGTTTTACTTTTAACCGAGTGACATTCTCGCCGGCCTGATTCGCAAACTCGTGATGGGTGACATGCTCCTGAAGATTGGCCTCAAGGTACCGGCTCCACCAGTTCATGATCAGCCTGCGCTCTTCAATGAACTCTGCCTTGTGAATG
>NZ_JBFUIC010000410.1:0-3163 GCF_056402075.1 Pseudomonas sp. P4_C3 | reverse complement strand
CAGTTCTGCAATCACAATAATAAGGAGCACGCAGAATGAAACTGTCCCTCTGGCCTGCCTTGCCGCTCGCCATCTCCAGTTGCCTTGGCCAAATGGCCTGTGCCGCCTCCGACAACGGATTTGTCGAAGACAGCAGCCTGACCCTGACCAACCGTAACTTCTATTTCTACCGCAACAACCTCAACAACCCGGGCGGTCAGAACTATCGGGACGAGTGGGCCCACGGGATCATGCTCGATTACCGCTCCGGCTACACCCAGGGAACGGTGGGGTTCGGGGTCGATGCCTATGCGCAGTTGGGCCTCAAGCTCGACAGTGGCAAAGGTCGCACGGGCACGGGTCTGCTGCCGGTCGATGCCGATGGTCGTCCCGAGGATGAGTATTCCGAAGCGGGCGGTGCGGTGAAGGCGCGGATTTCGCAGACCGAGCTCAAGTACGGCAACCTGACACCGCTCAACCCGGTGTTCGGCACCGGCAATGCGCGACTGTTCACCAGTGTTGCCACCGGCTTTCAGTTGACCAGCAATGAACTCAAGGCATTGCAACTGGACATCGGTCACTTCACCGCCGGCAACGACAGCAATTCGACCAATGCCAATGGCGCGCTCAAAGCGCTGTACGCCGGCGTGGAAACCCGCAGCGTCGATTATCTGGGCGGCAGCTACGCCCTGAGCGATCAACTGAGTGTCAGCCTGTACGGTTCGCAGTTCACCGACATCTGGCGCCAGTACTACGCCAATACCAACTACACCTTTGCCCTTGGCGAAGGCCAGTCGCTGAACCTGGATTTCAATCTCTATCGCACCAACGACAGCGGCCAGAGCCTGGCCGGCAAGATCGACAACACCACCTGGTCGCTGTCCACCGCGTACAAATTCGGTGCCCATCGGTTGACCCTGGCGTACCAGCGGGTCGATGGCGACGAGCCGTTCGATTACCTGGGCTTCGACCAGCAGCCAGGCACGTCGATCTTCCTCGCCAACTCGATTCAGGTTCTTGATTTCAACGCCCCCAACGAACGCTCCTGGCAACTGCGTTATGACCTGGACATGGCGCCTTTCGGCGTGCCGGGCCTGAGCTTCATGTCGCGTTACGTCAGTGGTGACCACATCGATGACAGCCATTACGACGGCGGACCCAATGGCGCCTATGGACGTTACGGCGATGACGGCAAGCGCTGGGAGCGCGACCTCGAGGCACGCTATGTCGTGCAGTCGGGCAAGGCCAGGGATCTGTCAATACGCGTGCGTCAGGCCAGTGTACGTTCCACCGCGCAGGTCGCCCGTGCCGACACCACGGACAACAACGAAGTCCGGGTGATCATCGAGTATCCACTGAGTATTTTCTGATCCGTGTCCTGCTGTGCGTGGCTGATCCCCACCGTTAAACCCACGACGTGCTCTTCAAGAAAGACAAAATCCAGAGGACATAAAAATGACCGATAACTCCGGTTTCGAAACGATATCCAACCGTGAACACGGCCTGCGGCGTCAGCTGACGTCGGGGCAGATGAGCATGATCGCCATTGGCGGTGCAATCGGCACCGGGCTGTTCATGGGCAGCGCCTATGCCATCGGTTATGCCGGGCCGAGCGTGTTGCTCAGCTATGGGATTGGCGCCATTATCACGCTACTGCTGATGGGCTGCCTGGCGGAAATGACCGTGGCCCATTCGACCTCGGGTTCGTTCGGTGCCTATGCCGAATTTTATGTCAGCCCGCTGGCCGGGTTCCTGGTGCGCTATGCCTATTGGGCGGCGATTGTGCTGGCGGTCGGCACGGAAGTGACGGCGGTGGCGATGTACATGAAGTACTGGTTTGCCAACGTGCCGGAGTGGATATGGATCGTCTCGTTCTCCAGCGTGCTGATCGTGCTCAATGCCATCAGCGTGAAGACCTTCGGCACYTTCGAATACTGGTTCTCGACCATCAAGATCGGCGCGATTGTCGGCTTCATCATCCTGGCGGTGTATGTGGTGTTCGGTTCCGGCAATCCGGACTACGGCGTGCACAATTACACCGCTCACGGCGGCTTCTTCCCCAATGGACTGCAAGGGATGTGGATCGCGGTGATCGTGTCGATCTTCAGCTACCTGAGCGTGGAGATGATCGCGGTGGCTGCCGGCGAGGCAAAAGACCCGGAACAAGCGGTGAAGAAAGCTTTTCGCGGGACTATCGTGCGCCTGGTGGTGTTCTACCTGCTGACCCTGGCATTGATGCTGGCAATCGTTCCTTGGGTCCAGGCTGGCCATGCCCAGAGTCCGTTCGTCACGGTGATGCAAGCCATCGGCATTCCCGGCGCCACCGGCGTGATGAATTTCGTGATCCTGATTGCGGCGTTGTCGGCGATGAACAGTCAGCTGTACATCACCACGCGCATGATGTTCAGCCTGTCCCGTGCCGGCTACGCGCCAAAATCCATGGGTGTATTGAGCAAGACCGGGATCCCGTTGAACGCGCTGTTGCTCTCCAGTTCAGGTATCGCCCTGGCGACGTTGCTCAACATCCTGTACCCGGAAAGTTCGTTCACCCTGATGATGGCGATCTCGATGTTCGGCGCGATCTTTACCTGGTTCATGATCTTCCTCACGCACTTCTGTTTCCGTCGTTTTCACGAACGCAATGGCAACCGCAAACTGTCGTTCCGCATGCGTCTGTTTCCCTACAGCACATTGCTGGGGCTGGTGCTGATGGGGGCGGTGATGATCACCACCTACTTCACTGAAGCCTTCAAGATGACCCTGGTGTTCGGTGTGCCGTTTCTGCTGGTGCTGTCGATTGTCTACGGTATTTTCTTCAGGAAAGCCCGGGTGGTCACGCGTCAAGAGCGAAAAATACTGGCCCCATAAAGAATGCCCGTATCTCACGATACGGGCATTCTTCAAGCTGCAAGGCTTGCCTTGCCGTTATGACCCTGTCGTAAAGGTCAGTTGGCTGAGAATGGTCATGGCCTTGGGCTGGATCGATGCACTGAGCGGCTGGCTCAACTCGTCGTGGAATGAATGATTGACCAGTTGTTCCTGCACGGCCCACTCGCTATACGGATCAGCTATTGCTGCGGTCGGTCGCCTTGGCTTTGCTTTGAGCAACAGCGGCTTCAGCCTTCTGTTTCTGGGCAACCTGGTAGGTTTCCATCGAGACTTTGCGGGCCGACTCCATGCGTGC
>NZ_JBFUIC010000409.1:0-3170 GCF_056402075.1 Pseudomonas sp. P4_C3 | reverse complement strand
GATCAAGGAGAAATTGTTCAAGCGTTTGGCCGTGTTGAACCAGACGTTGGAGCGGCAGGATTACTTGATGGCGGGCGGGTTCAGCATTGTTGATGCGTACTTGTTTACGGTGCTGCGTTGGGCTCGGTTGTTCGACATTGAATTGAATGAGTGGCCGGCGCTGGCAAGGTTTCAAGCGAGGGTAGATCAGCGGCCGGCGGTGAAAGCGGCGTTGGCCGCCGAGTTGGCGTAAGGCTTGAGATCAATCGCGAGCAGGCTCGCTCCTACAGGGGATCTTGGTTGACCACGGGGTTTGTGGGCAATACAGACCTAATGTGGGAGCGAGCYTGCTCCGGGCGGCGTTCCGACGATGGCTACCTTCCAGGCGCTACAAAACTACAAACTGGCACTCACCCTGGTAGCCACCTCCCCCGGCACCCAGCCCTTCCACACCTGCGGCTGTTCACGCAAAAAAGCTTCGGCGACTTCACGGGGTTTCTGGCGCTTTTCACTCATCTGGCCCAAGGTCTGGTTCAACAGATCAATCGGCAGGTCGACCTTTTCAAAGAACGTCACCAGGTCCGGGTATTGCGCCTTGAACGGTGCCGATACGCCGATGGCCAGGCTCGCCGGCATCGAGCGCGTGCCTTTGGGGTTCGGGTTGTTGGCGTCGGCCAGGGTTTTCCAGGCTTCGGCGTCGAACGGTGGTTCGTCGAGTTTCACCAGTTTGAAACGCCCCAACAGCGGTGTCGGCGACCAGTAGTAGAAGAGCACAGGTTTGCCACGGCGGATCGACGACGCGACCTCGGCATCGAGCGCGGCACCGGACCCCGTGCGGAAGTTGACGTAGCTGGTAGTCAGCTCATAGGCCTTGAGTTTCTGGCTGTTGACGATTTCCGAGGTCCAGCCGGTCGGGCTGTTGAGGAAGCGTCCGCGGTTCGGGTCTTCGGGGTCGCGGAATACGTCCTTGTACTTCGCCAGATCAGCAACGGACTTCAGCTCCGGAGCCAATGGCTTGATGCCGCGCTCGGGATCGCCCTTGATCACGTACTCCGGCACCCACCAGCCTTCAGTGGCGCCTTTGACTGTATCGCCGAGGCCGAACACCTTGCCCTCCGCGGCAGCCTTGACCCAGGCCGGACTGCGTCCGGCCCACTCTTCACCGATGACCTGGATATCGTTTTTCGCCAGCGCCGCTTCAAGGCTGACGGTGCTGCCCGGCAGCGTGTCGGTCGGGTAGCCGTAACCTTTTTCAACGATCAGGCGCAGGATTTCGGTGATGAGGCTGCCGCTTTCCCAGGTGATATCGCCGAAGTGAATGGGCGCGGGTTTTTCCGTGGCCGATGCCGGGTGGGACAACAGGCTCAGGGCCAGCAGCGAACTGCCGAGCAGGGTTTTGATCGATCTCATGCGGACCTCTTGTTCTGGAGTGGGCTGTTCAGGAATTGATTGGCGCTGTGCCGGTCGCACAGGGCCTGGGAACGGGTCATGTAGTCGCTGACTGAACGCAGCGAGATGCCCAGCACAGCGGCGATTTGCGGATAGGTCAGGCCGTCGATTCGCGACAGCAGGAAGGTCGAGCGGACTTTGCCTGGCAGCCGCTGAAGGCTGCGATCCACACGGGCCAGGGTCTGGGACAACTGAGCCAGTGCCTCCGGCGATTCGGCGTGGACCGGCTCGGCCTGTTGCAGTTGCTGAAGGTACTGGCGCTCCAGGTCACGCCGACGCCAACGCTGATAGAGCAGGCGCCGGGCGATGGTGGTGAGCAAGGCACGGGGTTCACGGATGGCCGTCAGGCCAGGGGCCTGGAGCAATTGCACGAAGGTTTCGCAGGCAATGTCTTCGACAGCGGCGGCATCGTTCAGAGACTGACGCAGGCGCGTGCAGAGCCAGTGGTAGTGAGCACGGAACAATCCGTCCACGTGTTTGCGATGAAGAATATCGGCGCCGGACATAGGGGCTCCTGGGTTAGGGGTCGCTGAATGTCCGGTGGTCCGGTGAGGCGAATCCTAGCAAGGAGCCTTATTCATTAATAATATTTAAAACTTATTTTTATATTCGTTTATGGAATTAAAAAAGGTGTGCCTGATAGGCCGCTTTCGTCGGAACGCCGCCCGGAGCAAGCTCGCTCCTACAGCGAAAATGGACCTATCACCTCAATCGTCCATAACCCAATGTTTCGGCCTCACGTTGATAATCGAGCACAACCTGATAGTCGATTTCGCTGGCGGGCAGTACCTCCGGTAAACCGAGGGTTTGGGCAACGTCCGGCAACTCGCGCAACGCCAGGTTCATCACCCGCAAGAGCTCAACGGCCTGCTCATCGCTGACCGTCGCGGCGGAAATGAACGGTAAGGCAGGACTGAGCGCACTGCGGGCAATCACGCGCAAACCGGCCACTTCCTCTGCAGCGTGGCGCGCCAGATAAGCAAAGGTCACGCTGTCGATGGCCGCCAGATCGGCAAGGTCTTCGCGTAACCAGCGCAGGCTTTCGCGATGACTGCCGCTGATTCCGACCTGAGCAAAAAACCGCCCGTCACGTTGCAGCGGCGCCAACCGGTGGCGCAGCAAATTCATGCCGCTGTTGGAGTCCTGGCCATTGATCACGCCTCGGCTGCCGCGAAAATCCGCCAGGGTTGGCCGTGCATCATCAAGGCGTCCCAGAATCAGGCTGCAATGATTGCCGCCACTGCAGTCCGGCAGCTCATAACGAGGCCGCCCCAGCACCCGGACCTTGCCGCGCAATGCTGTCATCAGCGGATAGCCGCAGGTTTGTGTCAGCAGCAAGTGCGGCGACAACCACATATCCATCAGTGACAGGCCTTCGGCATCACGGCGGGTTTCGCCCAGGTGCTCGAGGACTCGCGCCAGCCAGCGTTCGTTAGCCTGGTGGATGGGTTCGGGGGCGGTGTACATCAGCAGTTCGGCGATGTGTTGGGTCATCTATATCGTCCCATGCAACGTAAATCCCCCTGTGGGAGCGAGCTTGCTCGCGATRGCGGTGTAATAGTCAGCAAACAAGTTGACTGTCAGACCGCTATCGCGAGCAAGCTCGCTCCCACAGGGGGATTTACGTTGCATGGGACGATATAGATGACCCAACACATCGCCGAACTGCTGATGTACACCGCCCCACCCAACACATCGCCGAACTGCTGATGTACACCGCCCCCGAACCCATCCACCAGGCT
>NZ_JBFUIC010000408.1:0-3184 GCF_056402075.1 Pseudomonas sp. P4_C3 | reverse complement strand
CTTTCGGGACGCGCACCTGGGCCGTCATCGCGGGCACTTCCTGCTGGAGCCGACGGGTCGCAATACGGCGCCGGCCATTGCCGCCGCCGCCCTCTCCCTGCAGGCCCTGCATGGCGACGACGCGATCATGCTGGTGATGCCCGCCGACCATCTGATCGTCAATGTCGACGCGCTGAAGGACGCGGTCGAGCATGCCGTGACATTGGCCAGGCGCGGTCACCTGGTGACCTTCGGTGTCGTGCCGACCGCTCCGGAAACCGGTTTTGGCTACATTGAAGCCGGCACATCGCTGGACGACAAAGGCGCTGCCAGCGTGCGGCGCTTCGTCGAAAAGCCCGACCTGCAAACCGCGACGCATTACCTGGAAAGTGGCAACTTCCTGTGGAACTCCGGGATGTTCTGCTTCTCGGTCGCCACCCTGCTGGCCGAACTGCAAATCCATGCGCCCACGTTGCTGGAGCAGACGCAAACCTGCATGGCCGCCAGCGCCGCGGTGGAAAACGCCGGGAGCGTGCAACAGGAACTGTCGCCGGCCCTGTTTGGCGAAATCATGGATATTTCCATCGACTACGCGTTGATGGAACGCTCCGACAAGGTGGTCGTCGTGCCGGCCCGTTTCGACTGGAGCGACATTGGCTCCTGGGGTGCGGTGGCCGCGCTGGTACCGGCGGATGCACAAAACAATCGCACCGTCGGCGAGTCGATCTTCATCGACAGCCACAACAATTTTGTCCAGAGCGATAACCGTCTGGTCGCGACCGTGGGCGTGGATAACCTGATCATCGTCGACACCGCCGACGCGGTGTTGGTGGCCCACGCCGACCGCGCCCAGGATGTGCGCCGGGTGGCCAGGCAGCTCAAGGATAAAGAGCACGAAGCCTATCGCCTGCACCGTACGGTCAGCMGGCCATGGGGCACCTACACCGTGCTCGAGGAAGGCCCGCGCTTCAAGATCAAACGCATCGTGGTCAAGCCCGGCGCCAAATTGTCGTTGCAGATGCACCACCATCGCAATGAACACTGGGTGGTGGTCGAAGGCATGGCCAAGGTCACCAACAACGGCACCGGCACGCACCTGGTGGCCAAGAACGAATCGACCTTCATTGCAGCCGGGCACAAGCATCGCCTGGAGAATCCCGGCGTGATTGACCTGGTGATCATCGAAGTGCAAAGCGGCGAATACCTGGGAGAGGACGACATCGTCCGCTTCGAAGATCAATACGGCAGGACGGTTTGAATGCTGCTTTCCCTTTACCGCACGCTGAGCAGCTATCGAGGGTTCATTCTCGGTAGCGTCCAGCGAGAGTTTCAGGCGCGTTATCGCAATTCGTTGTTCGGTGCCCTGTGGACCGTGCTCAATCCGCTGTCGATGATCATTGTCTACACCGTGATTTTTTCCCACATCATGCGCGCGCGTCTGCCTGGGGTAGATGACGGCATGGCCTACAGCATCTACCTCTGCGCCGGGTTGCTGACCTGGGGCTTGTTCGCAGAGATCACGGTGCGCAGCCAGAACATGTTTCTGGATAACGCCAACCTTCTGAAAAAAATCAGCTTTCCACGGATCTGCCTGCCGGTGATCGTGCTGTTGAATGCCGGTATCAACTTCGCAATCATCATCGGCTTGTTCCTCGGCTTTCTGTTGATCACCGGTCGACTACCGGGCCTGGCGCTGTTGGCGCTCATTCCTCTGCTGGCGTTACAGGTGATGTTCTGTGCCGGCTTGGGGATCATTCTTGGCGTACTGAATGTGTTTTTTCGCGATGTCGGGCAATTTTTCGCCATCTGTCTGCAATTCTGGTTCTGGCTGACGCCAATCGTTTACCCAATGAGCATCCTGCCCGATTGGGTGCAGCGCTTGCTGCAACTCAACCCCCTGACCAACCTGATCACCAGCTACCAGAACATCTTCCTGTACGGCCAATGGCCCGTCTGGAGTTCGCTGCTGCCGATCATGGTCGCCAGCGTATTGCTCTTCGCCATCGGGTTGCGGCTGTTTCGGCAGAGGGTCGGTGAAATGGTGGATGAACTCTGATGGGGCACATACGCGTCACCGGCCTGGGCAAGGCCTATAAACAATACCCTACCCGCTGGAGTCGACTGGCCGAGTGGCTGATCCCGTTTTCGCCGATCCGCCATCGGCAACACTGGGTGCTACAGGACGTGACCTTTCAGATTGCCCCCGGAGAGTCGGTGGGCATCGTCGGGGTCAACGGCGCCGGCAAAAGCACTTTGTTGAAGATGATCACCGGCACCACCCAACCCACCTGCGGCACGATTGAGCTAGAAGGCCGCGTCGCCGCCCTGCTGGAATTGGGCATGGGTTTTCATGCGGACTTTACCGGCCGGCAGAATGCGGTCATGGCCGGGCAGCTGCTGGGCATGCAAGTCGAAGAAATAGAAGCGTTGATGCCGGACATCGAACGTTTCACGGAAATAGGCGACGCCATCGACCACCCGGTGCGCACCTATTCCAGCGGTATGCAAATGCGCCTGGCGTTCAGCGTGGCCACCGCACGGCGCCCGGACATTTTGATCGTCGACGAAGCGCTGTCGGTGGGCGACGCCTATTTTCAGCACAAAAGTTTCGACCGCATCCGCAGCTTTCGCAAAGCCGGTACCACGCTGTTGATCGTCTCCCATGACCGCTCGGCGATTCAGTCGATCTGCGACTCGGCGATCCTCCTGGAAAACGGCCACATGGCCATGCACGACACACCCGAAACCGTCATGGATTACTACAACGCCCTGCTCGCCAAGCGTGAAGGACAGACCGTGCGCCAGGAAGCCCTCGCTGGCGGCCAGGTCAGTACCATTTCGGGAACGGGTGAAGCCAGGATTCTGAGCGTGCGCTTGCTCGACCAACATGAACGCTCCATCGACGCCGCCGAAGTCGGCCAGCCGGTCGTGCTGGAGGTCAATGTCGAGGTTCGCCAGGACATCGAACGGCTGGTACTGGGCTTCATGATCAAGGATCGCCTGGGCCAGGCCATGTACGGCATCAACACCCATCGCCAGGATCAGGCATTGACCGATCTGCAGGCTGGCGAGCGCGTGACCTATCGCTTTGCTTTCGTCATGGGGCTGGGCAAGGGTAACTATTCCGTGGCGTTGAGCCTGTCACGCCTGGATTCGCATCTGGACCGCAACTTCGAGTGGCGCGATTACGGGTTGGTGTTCCATG
>NZ_JBFUIC010000407.1:0-3225 GCF_056402075.1 Pseudomonas sp. P4_C3 | reverse complement strand
GACCCTCTATGCCATCGATAATCATGACCCGCAATCCGGGGCGAATGTCATCGGTCGCGGGCTGATCGGCAGCGTCAAGGGCGATCTGGTGATTGCCTCGCCACTCTACAAACAGCATTTCCGCCTTGAGGACGGCAGTTGCCTGGAGTATCCGCAGCAGCGCCTGCGGGTCTGGCCGGTGCGGCTGAACGAAGGCCAGGTGGAGGTCGCGGTGGCCTGACCCCATGGATTTCGCCGGGGGCTGAGCGCTCATTCAATTAATGATGTATGCCAGGCTCCGGCGGAGTCGATGATCAATGACAAACAGTATCGGAGGTTCGTATGAAAACAGCCGCACAACTGCTGAAGCTCAAGGCCGTGCAGAACCGGCGGGTGCATAGCATCGCGCCAGACCAGACGGTGCTTGAAGCGTTGAGGATGATGGCGGAAAAAAATGTCGGTGCTCTACCCGTCATAGAGGAGGGGCAGGTGGTCGGCGTTATCAGCGAACGCGACTATGCGCGCAAGGTCGTTCTACAGGGGCGCTCTTCGGTCGGTACGCCGGTGCGGGCCATCATGAGCGCGCCCGTCGTGACTGCAGACAGTCAGCAGAGCATTGAGCGTTGCATGGCGGTCATGACCGACAGTCATCTGCGTCATCTACCGGTGGTGGAGGGCGACCAACTGATTGGCCTGTTGTCGATTGGTGATCTGGTCAAGGAAGCCATCGTCGAGCAGACCGAGCTGATCCGGCAACTGGAACACTACATTCGCGGGCATTAAAACGACCGGGGGCAGGGTGGACCGAAGGCTTGTGAGTACATGAAGTTTTCAAATGTGCTGCCCGTCGGAAACCGCACAACGCAGTCGTGAGCAAGTTCAGGAAACGCTGGCCTCCATAGGTGCGCTGGCGGACGGCATGATGGATACCTCGGAGCGTATTCGTTTGTTGAGCTTCGCTGGGGGAAGATCAAAATCGTTATTTTTGTCTCGGCGCTTCAGAAGTACAGGGACAAAGAGACCATTCGAAAAACTGCTCGCTGGTCGAAAAGCAATACTCCATCCAGGGAGTGGGCTGAAGTATGGGCTGGAGCTGATTTAGATTAGGTCATCGTCCTTAAAAAGATGAAATCTCTTGGAGGAATCACCGATCACTTACGAAGAACTGCTTCGGCATGACGAGGTGATCGCTCAACTGCTCGATCTGGGCTGTAGCAAGTTGAGTGAGCTTCGCCAGTTCGAGCCGGATGCCGCGGGCTTGGTTGTAGCCACGAGAGTGTCAGATTTTTTGTGTGCGGGCCGGTAATGGCCTGCCGTCAGGCAGGCCTTTATTTCACCAGGGCGGCCTGATGAATCGATCTCCGTACAAGACCGCAAATTGATTCATGGCATTCTTCCAGTCATGGGCAGCACTGCCCCAATTAGCGGTGATATTTTGTAATGCCAGCCAGATCAGCTTCGTCGCTGCATCGTCAGTTGGAAAGTGACCTCTTGTCTTGATGATCTTGCGCAACAGAGCACCAGGGCTTTATCGGGAGGCGCCAGATACAGCCCGATGACGTCCCAGAATTTCTCTTCGAAGTTCGGGTCGCTGGACAGCTTGAAGGTGCGTGTCAGGTGCGGTTTTATGTCGTTGGCGGCCCATATCCGCTGGACGCTGGCCGGTGAAATGCCGGCGACTCGAGCCATGCTTCGACAGCTCCAGCGAGGCTGACCGATACGCGGCTGAGTGACTTGCTCAAGGGTTCGTTTCGTCGACTCAGTTCAATTTGTTCGTCTTCACTGAGCATGATGTCCTGAGAGTTCATGTGATAACTCCAGGCACTGACTGACCACAGAAGCATAGCTCAGGCCAGAAATTTATTTCTGAGACAGGACACTGGAAGAGCGCAGCCCATTGCGTCCCCCAGTACGTACCGAATAGCGGCTACAGGCCTCTTGGTTGCGGCGCAGCTCCCGGCTTACCGTCGAGGGCGCTCGGTTGATCAAGCAGGTGATCCTTCGCTGACTAAAGCCTTGGGCTTGGCCGAGCTGGATGGCGACGCGTTCTTCAACGCTGAGTTTGCCTTAGGTCATAGTCGAATATAGCCCGCCAGCGTACCGGAATTAACCGCCTTGTATGTCAGTGCTACGCACTCACGCGGCAGGTATAATGAAAAATCTTGCATTGTCTTCGCCGTTTCCGCGGAGTCGAGGTAATCCTGAAGGATAATGAGCTCATAACATGGATAGTCAATTCAAATACTCTGATTTCGTCCCGGCCGACGAGAGTCATTCAAGCGTCTGTTTACAACCCGAACTTGAAAACCTGTTGGGGGACCTTCAGGGATTAAGCTATGCCTACTTTGCTGTTCCTCGAAATCGTGAAGCGGCTCCCCTTATTGTTTCAAATTATCCATCGCCCTGGCTGAAAGCCTATAAGGGAGCCAACTATCATTTGATCGATCCGATCATTCAACACGGCCTTAAAAGTTGCGCGCCATTTTCTTGGAGTGATGCGCTCCAGGCCGTTTCCTGTGACAAGAGTCGGGAGTTGTTTCGACGTTCCAGCCAATACCGGATCTGCTCCGGCGCCACCTTTATCCTGCATGACCCCTGTGGAGTGTTCAGTTCGTTGAGTCTTTGCAACGGCGGGCAGCAAGCCGACTTCGATCGCCGCATGGCCGACCAGCAGGGGCAGATACAGATGGCACTGATCCGCTTTCATAGCCGACTGTTGAGCCTGCGGACGGTGGATGAACTGTTTTCCAAACTTCAGAGTGGGCCACTTTCGGGCAAGGAGATGGGGGTGCTCAAGTGGGTGATGATGGGCAAGTCCTACCGGGAAATCGCGCTGATCTGCGCGATTTCCGAGCGTACGGTCAAATTTCACATGTCCAACATTTCCGGAAAACTGCAGGTCTGCAATGCCAAGCAGGCGGTTTATGAGGCTCGGCGCCAAGGCATCCTCTGATTCAGGCGCTGATCCGCTTGGGCTAACCGAGCGGTGTGTCGCGGATGTGCAGACGATGCGGCCACTGGCTTGCCTGCGTGGATGACAAGGGTTGCTTGCGCGCAATACTGGACATCAGCCGCTGACGATTGAACTCGGTTACCGGCATGTTCAGCAGCAGCACCTTTTCCCCCGGAGAGGCTTCGCCGGTATCCAGCACTTCGTAGTGCCAGCCGGCGTTGCGTACGACCCGTCCCATGGCATTGCTGACCACGGTGATGATCGATTCCAGGCCACTGCCTGCGGCATAGTTG
>NZ_JBFUIC010000406.1:0-3234 GCF_056402075.1 Pseudomonas sp. P4_C3 | reverse complement strand
GGTCTTGTGTCTTGACTGAGAATTATCATCAGCCGGTTCTTTTCTTCAGCCGTTTATCGAACCTGCTGAGCATTACGAACAAACGTGATTTAATAGCCGCCTTTCACGTTTCCGGGACCGGAAAACGGCGTGATCCGCGCCTGCACTCCACCCCTCCATTATCCCTGTAGGAGCGAGCTTGCTCCGGGCGGCGATCCGACGATAGCGCCGGTTCAATCAACATCAATGTTGCGGCTAAAATCGCAATCGCGAGCAAGCTCGCTCCTACGGGTTGGCACATAAGGCTGTCATGGACACGGGCTCACGACTCAAACTAGTACGCGAAAGCTACAAAATGTCCCAGCGCGAGCTGGCCCGGCGTAGCGGCGTCACCAATGCAACCATCTCCCTGATCGAACAGAATCGGGTCAGTCCTTCCGTCAGCTCCCTGAAGAAATTGCTGGAGGGYATCCCCATGTCCCTGGCCGACTTCTTCACCTTCGATCAGCCACCGCGCGAACACCAGTACGTCTTTCGCGCCAACGAACAGCCCGACCTCGGCCGCCATGGCCTGCGCCTGCTGCTGATCGGTGCGTCCGTGCCGAGCCGGCAGATGCGCTTGCTGCGCGAGCAATACGCACCGGGCGCCAGTTCGGGTGAAGAGCCGATCGTGCATTCCGAAGGCGAGGAGTGCGGGTTGGTGACACGGGGTACCGTGGAATTGACCGTGGATGGTCAGGTGAGCGTGCTGAACGCCGGGGATGGTTACTACTTCCCGACGACGTTGCCGCACAAGTTTCGCAATATCGGGGCGGATGAGGCGGAGATTATCAGTGCCAACACGCCGGCCAACTTCTGATGAGGCAAATGGCCTTGCTCGACGCTTTCGGAGATGTATGTTAATTATTGGTTGTACGTATCAAGTGCAGACCGGAGTCAGAAATGTCTCGTAAAAAAGAGAAACAACCCAAGACCGAAGCGCAAATTGTCGCTCAGGAGTCCATGATTCCCTCGATCGCAGCCAAGGCGTTTCGCGATGCCTACAATGTTGCGCTTTCGAAGGGGGAGTCTGTCCTTGTGGTTCGCGCTGGTCAGTTGGTGAAAGTCTCCAATACCGAATCTGTAGTGCTTCGATCGGTTGAGACCTACGGCACAATCAAATCCGGGACTCGAATAAAGGTCAAGAAAGCGCTGAATGGGGATTTTGTTCCTCAGGTCCAGGCTTGAGTACACCACGGGTCAGAATCTTCGCGGGACCCAATGGCAGCGGAAAGAGTACGTTCAACTCAAAAGTCCCTGCTCACCTGCTCGTTAACTACATTAATCCTGATGCGATTGAGTTAGGCATTCGTGAAACAGGGTTCTTCGATTTTTCGCAATTCAAGCTCCAGGCATTTGTAGGACGCGCAATCCCGTTTTTGCGTACCAGCAGCCTTCTTTCCAAATTCCCTGAGTCTTTGGCCAAGATCGATGATTTAGCCATCGAAGGTACTCTCCTTGTATTCCCGTCACGACAGATAGATTCATATATCGCTTCGGTGCTTTCGGACTTTGTCCGTGTATCACTTATTGATGAGCTTTCCAGCTTCACGTTTGAAACCGTTATGTCGGATATCAGCAAGGTCGAGTTGCTACGGCAGGCGCGGTTGGCGGGATATCGGGTGTATGTGTACTACGTGGCTACAGCGGATGCAGAAATCAATGTGGCTCGGGTCGCTTATCGGGCCTCGATAGGTGGGCACGATGTACCATCGGACAAAATTCGATCGCGCTACAAGCGATCTCTGGAGAATCTTTCTGATGCCATCCTGCTATCAAACCGGGCTTACATCTTTGATAACTCTCAAGATGGTGACTCCGGCTTCGCCCAAATTGCCGAAATAACCGAGGGGGAAGACATTGCAATCGTGTCGGATACCCAGCCAGCGTGGTTCATGCATTACGTACTGGATAAACTCACCTGATGATTGAAATCGAGGCGAAAAAAACCGCAGTAATGCGGTTTTTTTTCGGCTGAAAATTGGTCATTTCTCCTTGGGTACCTCAAACCCCCGCAACTCAATCACCCCAAACACATCCCGCACATCCTGCAGCAGAATCCGCGAAATGTTGGTGACCGTGTTGATGTCGTTTTCGGCGTAGTCGGGGAGGCTGGTGCAGGCCATGAGGTTGAGGTATTGGAGGACGGCGTTGAGGCGCTCGGCGGCGCAGTTGTGAAGTTCGCGCAGGGGCGCGTCGCTGTCGATGAGGAGGACGGGGTAGCTGGTGGCGATTTGTTTCATGGGGGTGAAGCGGCGATGCGGACTATTAGCAGTCATAAGTAAAACTTCCTCGTATCTGTAAGAAGAACTACTCCCTGTCGCTGCGAATCGAATGGGGTGGTAGCTATGTGCGGGTTCGCAGACCGAGGATACGAGGAACCCGGCAGACCCGAAGATCTCCCACACACAGCCACCATAAAACGAAATACGGCCGCAGACGCGTCCGTCAGTGGTTTTGTGAGCTGCAAGGTTACTACACGTATCAACAGGGCTGCGAAACCCTATCGCCAATTCAAGTCAGCGACGGGCGTACATTAGGCATCGATTGCCGGTGCTGCAACCGGCCTGTAGGACGCCAAATAGCCCCTGTGGGGAGGGAGCTTGCTCCAGTTCGGCGGCTCTGCCGCCGTAAACCGGGCACTGCGGTGTGTCCTGGGAAATGGTTTGCAAGGAATTAGGGCTGCTTCGCTGCCCAGCGGGAGCAAGCTCCCTCGCCACGGTGGGTAAATTCCTACATGTTTTTCGGATGTCAGGGATGTGCCGTCACTGCGCCATAAACCCTCGAATCGCGGCAATCGTCTGCGTCGGCGCTTCCTCCATCAACCAGTGCCCAGCCCCCGGAATCACCACTTCCGTCACCTTGTCCGCCGCATTGCGCATCACGATGGCTTCATTGGCGCCGAAGGATTTCTCACCCCCGACCGCCAGCACCGGCATGCTCAGTTTCTTGACCATCGACGCTTCGTTTTCCACGGCGTCCTGACGAATGCTGCGGAACTGGGTGAAGGCGGCGTGCATGACGCCGGGGCGGGCGTAGAGTTTGGCGTAGTGCTGGCGGATGCCTTCATCGACCTTGGCGGGGTTGCCGGCGAATTCGTTCCAGAAGCGGTCGAGGTAGAATCGACAAACCCCATCCTTCGGCAAACGCCTGCAAGGCTTCGATCGGATGAGCGTAGACGGTTTGGCGGTTGGTGACTTGATGGAACCAACACCG
>NZ_JBFUIC010000405.1:0-3237 GCF_056402075.1 Pseudomonas sp. P4_C3 | reverse complement strand
AAGATCAAAAGATCGCAGCCTGCGGCAGCTCCTACGGGAGATTGCGTTTAATTGAAAAGGGGTTTCATCGCCGCATACTGCAACAGCATGATGGTCTTGGCGTCGCAGATCTCGCCGCGGTAAAACGCTTCGAGCGCATCCTCGAACGCCCACTCCAGCACTTCCAGTTCCTCGGTTTCCGCCTCCAGTCCACCACCGTCGCTGACTTTCGACTTCGCATCGTACTCGGCAATGAAAAAGTGCAGCTTTTCCGTCACCGAACCCGGGCTCATGTACGCCTCGAACACCTTCTGCACATGGTGCACGCGGTAACCCGTCTCTTCCTCGGCTTCATCGCGGATGCGGTCTTCAGGCGCCGCGCCTTCCAGCAGCCCCGCCGCCACTTCGATCAACAGGCCATCGTGGCCATTGACGAACACCGGCAAGCGAAATTGCCGGGTCAGTACCACGGTTCTCTTTTCGCGGTTGTACAACAGAATCGCCGCACCATTGCCACGGTCGTAGACCTCTCGCGTCTGGCGTTGCCACTCGCCGTTGTTGCGTTGGTAATCAAAGGTGATTTTCCTGAGCAGGTACCAGTCGTGGGACAACACCTGAGACTCGAGGATGTTGACCCGCTCGGCTGTGTTCGACATGACAACGCGTCCTGTTATTTGTCTGAGGGTCCACATGTTAAGTGAAAACGGACAGCATTTGCCCCCTCAAGCAAGCGCCGCCTTGGCGACGGTTCAACTTTTCCGGGGATGGAACAATCGCTGCAACCGGGATAGGCTGCGGCTTCAATGCCATATGGATATAGCCATGAACCTGCGTATCGAACTGTCGCAAAACCCCACGGAAGAACAACGCCAGGCCATCCTCAAACCGCTGCGCGCCTACAACGGCTCGAAGGCCGAAGGTAACGTGCCTGAGCACATCGCCTTGCTGGTGCGCGACGACAACGACGAAATCCTCGGCGGCCTGCATGGCCGATTGTTTTACCAGTGGCTGTACATCGACTTGCTGGTGGTGCCGGAACAGTCCCGGGGACAGGGCCTGGGTTCGAAACTGATGCAGATGGCCGAGGACCTGGCGCGGGAACGACGCTGCGTCGGGCTGTGGCTCGACACCTTTGAATTCCAGGCGCCGGAGTTCTACAAGAAATGCGGCTACAGCGAGATCGGACACATTGCCGACTACCCGCCGGGGCACAAGCACTTTTTCTTCCAGAAGCGCCTGAGCTACTGACACACACAAATCCCTGTGGGAGCGAGCTTGCTCGCGATGGCGTCAGGTCTGTCGGCATCAATGTTGAAGACAATCCGCTATCGCGAGCAAGCTCGCTCCCACAGGGGACTTGCGTTAGCCTTCAGGTCACAGGCAAGTCGCCAACGCCGCCAAGCGGCGCTTGGCCACGAAATCGTCCTTCTGTGCGTAGTAGCTCAACACCGTGCCCGAGGCATCGGTGGTCACGTCGACGAAGGACTCCGCCGAACGGGTGTAAACGGTCGTGCCGCCCTTATCCCCTGGTTGCAAATAGGCAGCGGCATCGACGCCGAACACGGCCTCGTCCTGCCAGGAAAACTGCACGCACTGGGCGACGTCTTTTGCCGGTTTTTCCGAGTTCAGGGTCTTGTACGGGGCCTTGGTGCGGGCGTCGTTCATCGCCGAGCCGGCGCATCCGGCCAGCAACGTCACGGCCAGCGCCACCATCAGAATTCGCATTGCATTCACTCATCGGGAAAAAGCGGACTTTATCACCCCGGCAGCCCGTATCGTTCTGCTTTACTGCATTTATACCGCGACAGCGCGCGACGATTCGCGCACCCTGTCGCGCCATTAACGCTGCATCGCACCCCTGACTGGAAACCTGATGACACCTAATGCCGAGTTCTACAAACCGAGCACTGAATATGCCGACAAGCTGATCAGCCAGATCGGCCAGACGCCTTCCTGGATAGCCAAGCGAATCGGCGTCACCGACAAGCGGATTCGCTACATCCTCGACGGCGAAAGAACCGTCAAAGGCGAAACCACGCCGATCCAGATGACCTACACCGAACAGTTTGCCCTCGAATGCCTGGCGGCAGCGGCCAAGGCCAGCAAGAAGCAATCCTCGTAATCCGTTATCAAGGAGCGACCATGGCGGCAACCGAACTGCAGCATGAGCAAGCACTCAAGAAGTTTCTCGAGGCGCGCCCCGAGTTGCGCGAAGAACTCGACCACCTCAACCCGCTGTTGGCTCAGGCCAAGGGTGAAACGGCGGCTCAGTATCGCGAGGAACGGCTGCACGAAGCGTTTGAAGCTGAAGCAGAACGCCAGAAGTTGTTCGCCTGGGAACTGACGTTGCAGTTAACCACCGCCACACCCCAGGATTACGAAGCGCAGCGCCTGGAAGTGCACCGGGAAGTGGCGGAAATGGCCGGCATGGACTGGCTGGAATATTGCGAGTTGAATGGGATAAAACCCTAAGCACTGTTCAGGGATACCATCGCCGATGCTGCCCAACACCGCCAGGACCCACGCCAGCCCCGGTCACTTGCACACGCAGAAATGGCGCGGGCGCATAGGCCTGAGCCTGGTGGCCATGCTCTCGGTGCTCGCCGGCATGACCGACGCCATCGGTTTCATGGCCAGCGGCGACTTCGTCTCGTTCATGAGCGGCAATACCACCCGGATGGCTGTCGCCATCAGTACTGGCGACCTTGGGTTGACCCTGCGCCTGGTGATCCTCGTCGCCACCTTCATCGTCGGCAACGCGCTGGGCATTATCGTCAGCCGGCTAGGCAGACGCCGGGCCCTGCCCTTGTTGCTGAGCATTGCCACGTTGTTATGCGCCGCCGCGGCCTGGCCTTTCGACGCGCAACTGCCCGCACTGCTGGCAGCGATCATCGCCATGGGAATGCTCAACGCCGCGGTGGAAGAAGTGAACGGCCTGCCGGTGGGCCTGACTTACGTCACCGGCGCCCTGTCGCGTTTCGGCCGCGGGCTGGGCCGCTGGATGCTCGGTGAGCGTCGTAACGGCTGGCGCGTGCAACTGATCCCCTGGACCGGCATGTTCGCCGGCGCGGTACTCGGTGCCGTGCTGGAACACCACCTGGGGCTCAAGGCGTTGTTTGCCAGTGGCCTRCTGGCTGCCGGACTCGGGGTGTTGTCGTTGAAGATCCCGCGGCGCTGGCAGTTGGGGTATATGCCGCGCTAACACCTCAATCTCCATGTAGGAGCTGCCGCAGGCTGTGTAGGAGCTGCCGCAGGCTG
>NZ_JBFUIC010000404.1:0-3239 GCF_056402075.1 Pseudomonas sp. P4_C3 | reverse complement strand
CCGAACACATTGATCGGGGCCATGCCGCCAATCCAGAACAATGCCCAGATGGCACCAGCGAAATGCGCCAGCAGGCGCCACCGGGCAGCAATGTGTCCGTGGTCGTCAAGAAAACCTATGACTGCTATCCACCCACCGGCTCCAAGTAGAGCCAACGCCATGGGCCAGGCCATGTCATCTACCCAGACAAGCGCCGGTAACGCAATCAGAAAACTCAGGACGATGGCCACACCTCCACCACGCGGTGTCGGGACCGAATGTGAACTTCGTGAATTCGGAATATCTATCAAACTGCGTGCCAAGGCATATTTGCGCAATGCACCCGTGGCCAAAAATGAAACACCAACCACAGCAGCCAACAACCAAATTGTGTTCAAAGATCAACTTCCTGAAACAGCCAAAATCAATTTTGCAATTGAACCAGCACTGCCGTTAGCCAGCTTATCGCTGCCTGTCCTTGTAGTAGTTCGCAGCCGACACCAGAGCTTCATCGACGCTAACGGGAGGAGTCCAGCCCAGCAGCTTTCGAGTTTTGCTTATATCGACTTGCAACGACCCGCAAATCCGTTGCGATAAAGCCTGCTTACCTAAAAGCTGCGCTCCTCGCTCAAGCAGCACACTCGGAACAGGCAACAACCGTGCAGGCTTGCCCAGCGCTTGCCCCATGCGCCTCAAGAGCTGCGTAGTGGACAGATCTTCCCCATCACTAACAAGGAAAATCTGATTCGCTGCAGCAGGGTGACGAATACAGGTCACTATTAAATCAACAAGATTGTCGAGCGCGACCAGACTGCGTCGATTATGGATAGCCCCGAATGGCAGCGGCACCCCCTTGTCCAGCCAGCGCATCATGTTCAGGAAATTGGCCCTGACACCCGGGCCATAAACGAGCACAGGACGAATAATCACGACCTCCATCCCTGAATCGATCGCGATTTCGCGTAACCCTCGCTCGGCCTCCATCTTTGATACGCCATAGGGGTCCGCTGGCGCGGGTGGAGCATCGGCAAGATAGGGCTCATTGAGCGGCGTACCTTCACCATTCACCTTGATCGAGCTAATGAACACAAAACGTCGAACCCCTTGACCAGCCGACTGCCGGGCAAGATTCAGTGTGCCTTCGACATTCACCTTGCGAAACGCCACCAGCGGATCGGACTCGGTGTCATTCATCACATGGACACGCGCCGCGCTGTGAATGACGACCTCCACCCGATCCAGCGCCTGCGACCAATCGGCATCACTTTCGAGCCCGGCGGTTTGAACAGTTGTAACGCGCGCCGGACAGTCGGGCAAAGCATGCCCACGAATGGCTGCCACCGGTTCCAGATCTTCAGAAGCCGCTAACCGGCCCAGTACAGCACGGCCTACGAAACCAGTGGCACCTGTCAACAAAACACGCATTTTCAAACCTCGACGCCGCTCAGGGTTTCGACCAGACAGTACGGTTGATGTAGTCGGTGTAACTCAATACGACCCGAACCACCTGCTTGGACACCGGACCCGCCTGGTAATCCCTGACCACGGGGATGACACGCTGATCACGATCATGCTGACTGGTCACCACACGTACAGCATTGAGAACGCCATCCACTTTCAGGCCACTCATAATGAGTGTCCCTTCGTCCATCCCCTCCGGACGCTCATGTGCATTACGGATGGTAATGGCAGGCAAGTTCAGCAGAGAGGCCTCTTCAGTGATGGTGCCACTATCGGACAGGACGCAAAACGCCGACATCTGCAACTTGATGTAGTCAAGCAGACCGAATGGTTTGGAAAAGCGGATCAACGGGTGATCCAACGATTCGCCTATCGCCTCCAGACGTTTGCGGGTGCGGGGGTGAGTGGACACGATGATCGGAAACTTATACTCGTCGGCCAAGGCTCGCAGTGTCTTGAGCAAATCCCGGAGGTTTTCCGGCGTATCGACGTTTTCTTCTCGGTGAGCGCTGATGATGAAGAATTTATCCTGCTCCAGCCCCTCTCGAACCAGCACGTCGGAAGTGAGAATTTTCGGCATGTAATAGTCGAGCACTTCCTCCATATGCGAACCGGTCTTGATGATGGTTTCAGGACGAATCCCTTCAGCGATCAGATAACGCCGGGCATGCTCGGTCAGCACCATATTGATATCGCTCAGGTGATCGAGCACCTTGCGATTCAGTTCCTCGGGAACTCGCTGATCAAAACAGCGATTGCCGGCTTCCATATGGAATACGGGAATCTTGCGGCGCTTTGCGGCAATGACTGCAAGACAGGTATTGGTATCGCCATAGAGTAAAAGCGCGTCCGGCTTTTCAACTTCAAATACTTCATCCGCCTTGGAAATCACCTCGGCGATGGTCTTGGCAGCCGTATCGCCGGCGGCGCCCAGAAAGTGATCGGGCTTTCGAATTTCAAGATCGTCGAAAAAAACCTGATTCAATTCGAAGTCGTAGTTTTGGCCGGAGTGGACCAACACATGGTTGACCTGCTTATCCAGCTCAGCAATGACACGACTCATCTTGATAAGCTCTGGTCGCGTGCCGACCAGCGTCATGACCTTAAGCATCAAGTTTCTCCTGAATGTATTCCAGATTCAAAAGAACTTTCTTCACGCCTTCAACATCGAGACGCTCAGTATTATGCGAGGTGTAATCTTCAAGATCGGAAATCTCCTGCTCACCTTCAACAAAGAATTTCTTGTAGTTCAGGTCGCGATTGTCCGCCGGGATTCGATAGTAACGCCCCATGTCTTCGGCTTTGGCCATTTCTTCACGGGAAATCAGCGACTCGTAGAGTTTTTCGCCATGACGGGTGCCAATGACCTTGACGGTATTGTCACGAGAGAACAGCTCCTTGAGCGCTTGCRCCAGGTCAGCGACTGTCGAGGCAGGTGCTTTCTGAACGAAAATATCGCCTTGCTCGGCATGCTCGAAAGCGTGCAGCACCAGGTCGACAGAGTCCTCCAGCGACATCAGGAAGCGGGTCATGTTCGGATCAGTGACAGTCAGCGGCTCGTCATTTTGCAATTGGTTGATAAACAACGGGATCACTGACCCGCGCGAGGCCATGACATTGCCGTAACGAGTTGCGCAGATCACAGGTCCCGCTGCCGGAATCATCCGCGACCTGGCCACCATCAGTTTTTCAGCCATGGCCTTGGAAATACCCATGGCATTGATTGGATAAACAGCCTTGTCGGTACTTAGCACGACAACGCGCTTAACACCCGAAGCAATCGCCGCATTCAGAACGTT
>NZ_JBFUIC010000403.1:0-3248 GCF_056402075.1 Pseudomonas sp. P4_C3 | reverse complement strand
GCCTATGGCTGCGGGGTTGGGATTTTTGCTCAACTAGACCTTTTCGACCTGGCTGAACTCGAGCTCCACCGGAGTAGAGCGACCGAAAATGAGCACTGCGACCTGGATCCGGCTCTTTTCGTAGTTAACTTCTTCAACAACACCGGTAAAGTCCGCAAACGGACCGTCATTGACACGTACCGACTCGCCCGGCTCGAACAACGTCTTCGGCTTCGGCTTGTCGCTACCATCAGCAACACGGCGCAGAATCGCTTCTGCTTCTTTATCGGTGATCGGTGCAGGCTTGTCGGCAGTACCGCCGATAAAGCCCATCACCCGAGGAGTGTCCTTGACCAAGTGCCAAGTACCCTCGTTCATATCCATCTGCACCAGCACGTAGCCAGGGAAGAATTTGCGTTCGCTTTTGCGCTTCTGGCCATTACGCATTTCAACCACTTCTTCAGTGGGAACCAGAATCTCGCCGAAGCCATCTTCCATACCGGCCAGCTTTACGCGCTCGACCAGCGAGCGCATTACATGCTTCTCGTAACCGGAGTAAGCATGCACAACATACCAACGCTTAGCCACGGGACACCCTTAGCCGACAATCAAGGAAACAAGCCAGCCGAGCAGGGAATCAAGACCCCACAACAGCAACGCCATAACCAGAACAACAGCCACCACAATCAGGGTGGTCTGCGTGGTTTCTTGGCGAGTTGGCCAAACGACTTTACGAATTTCGGTGCGTGCTTCCTTAACCAGTACAAAGAAAGACTTGCCCTTGACTGTCTGCAGGCCTACAAAGGCAGCTACAGCAGCAATGGCGAGCAATGCGAGTACGCGGTACAGGATCGGCGAAGCAGAGAAGTACTGATTGCCAACAACGCCAACAACCACCAGAGCGACTACTACAAGCCACTTGAGGAGGTCGAAACGAGAGCCTTGAGCTTCAGCTTTAGGAGTCATCTATGAAGATCCTGTGAAAAGAAAGCCAGACACACCAAGTGAATCTGGCAGGTCAGGAGGGAATCGAACCCCCAACCTACGGTTTTGGAGACCGTCGCTCTGCCAATTGAGCTACTGACCTAAAACAAAATCAGGCCGACCATTATGCCGACCCGAAAAAGACTTTACAACCACTACCAGGCAACTCCAGCTGCAATACCAGTACCTCAGCACCGGCAAACCCCGACAACACAACGAGGCGCAACCACAACCACCTAAAACAAAGGCAGATCTTTTCATATCTGCCTTGTTATATGGAGCTCTTGAGCGGATTTGAACCGCTGACCTCACCCTTACCAAGGGTGTGCTCTACCAACTGAGCTACAAGAGCGTAACACTGTGCAAAACCTGTAAACTTGGAGCGGGTAGCGGGAATCGAACCCGCATCATCAGCTTGGAAGGCTGAGGTTCTACCACTAAACTATACCCGCGAGCGCTTACAGCTCTCGCTAAAAATGGTGGAGGGGGAAGGATTCGAACCTTCGAAGTCGTAGACGTCAGATTTACAGTCTGATCCCTTTGGCCGCTCGGGAACCCCTCCTAAGCGAGCCAGCATTCTACATCATGCCAGCCTTCTGTCAAGCATTTTCTCAATTAAATCTTGAGGTTAGCTGCGTTGACCTYGCTTCACAYCGYTAACCGTTTCCGGTGTTCGCTGTGGAGCGGGCGCCATTCTATGCAAACTATTCAGTGGGCGCAACCCCCTCGCACGGCATTATTTTATGTTTTAACTCATTGAATTCTTTAGAAAGGTTTTGTAGCTGCAGATCGTCCAGCCAACGCCGGCTTTCCGGTGCGATACGCACCCAATACCCTGCCCCTTCTGTCGCAGCTTTCGGCAGGGACTGATACTTGACCTCCATCCCGCTCAAACGACGCTCAACCGCCTGCGCGGCCTCCTGGCGCGTATAGCCGCCCAGATAAAGGCAGCCATTGTCTGTCGAGACAGCCTTACCCTTGTCTTTGGAGACGTCACTTGCCTCGCTCAACAAGCGGATATCTTGTTGAGACCCGCGATACAGACTCAAAGGCGTGACATCCTTCGCGCGCAGAGGAGCCTCTTGTTGATGCCAAATGTAGTAGAAGCCATTGAGGACAAGCAGCAGCAGAAACAACCAACGCATAAAAACCTCAGGACAAGGGACAGGCCATGGCCAATCCGACGAACACCAAGTCCGGAACTACCCTGGCCTGAGGCACGACCTCAGAAACCAGGCTCGCATCTCCCCCGGTGAGAAACACGACAAAGCCCTCACCCCAGTAGGTGCGCGCCAACTCGAGCTGAGTCAATACGAAGCCGCGCAACATCAACAAACAGCCACGCTCTACAGCCTCAACAGTCGCGCGACCTGGAACAAGATTCTCCAGAGCCTGCTCAGCCGCCAGGTCCCCATAACGAATTTTGCGAGTGTGGGTGCGCAATTGGTTGCGCATCAACGGCATCCCCGGACAAATGAAACCACCCAAGTGCTCTCCATCCGCCGCGATAAAGTCAGCAGTCACGGCCGTACCGAAGTCGAGCACCAGGCACGCACCTGAAGCCAGATGAAAGCCTCCAAGCATTGCCAGCCACCGATCCAGACCCAGCCGCTCAAACTCCTCATACCCATTGCGCACGCCTGACATTTCGCGCGCAGGCGATGCGCACACAACCGGCACATCAAAGGCATCCCTCAGCAACGACGTCAGCGCAGCGGTTTCCTCCGCGGTCCTGACGCTCACCAGCCGGCAAAACGTAAGGGCAAGCCCTTTGAGCCTCCCCAACCCCTCAAGCAATGCGAGATTGGAATCGACGACCCCCTCACCAAGCACCTGCCCAGCATTAGCGGCAAGCACGCGCCACTTGATGAAACTATTCCCACAATCGAGCTCAAGAATCATCACGCAACCTCAGGCTCAATTCACCACCACTGAAGACTTTCTCCACACCATCCACCTTCAGGCGCAAGGCGCCCTGGCCATCAATACCAAGCACCTCACCATCAATTTGATTGACGCCGGCAATCAACGACACGCTTCGCCCCTGCCACAGGTGATTTTGCTCCCACTCTGACTGGATGGCCAAAAAACCACCCGTTTGGTGACGAGCGAGGTATCGCTGCAGCATCTCCCCCAGCACCGCAACCAATTGGTTGCGATCAAACAATTTGCCTGACTCGAGCCGCAGGGATGTCCATTGCTGGTCCACCTCGTCAGCGGACTGCATGTTCACATTGATTCCCACTCCCAGGACCACGTGGCACACATCAGCAGGATCACCAACC
>NZ_JBFUIC010000402.1:0-3259 GCF_056402075.1 Pseudomonas sp. P4_C3 | reverse complement strand
CTATTGGTCTGCGTGGGCATTCCCTTGCTCCTATCCGTAACGGTAGACCTGCCAGTCAGGCAGGGACGGCGGCCGATTCCTTGAACTCGACCACGAACTCGCACAGCTGGCGCAGCGTGGAAATCTTGCGGCTGGCGAACGAATCGGGATCCAGCGCCACGCCGATCTTCTTCTGCACCACTAGCTGCATCTCGACGAAGTCCAGGCTATCGAACGCCATCGATTCGATGTTGGTATCGAGGGTCACATCGTTTTCGTCGACATCCTTGAGTTCCAGAATGAGGTCGCGAACAACAGCAAATACTTTCTCTACAGTGGTCATTGCACAGCTCCTTGGTGGGTTGAAAGTGTCTTTGCCATCAGCCCGAGAGTGATGGTCATCACGTGGCGATCGCTGACATGCACCCCAAGATCGAGGGTGCCCACGGCCTTGCCAGGGCTTTCAATCAGGTGGATGTTGTCGATCTCACAGCGAATATCGGTCTGCAACTTGCCCAGCGAGCGCAGCGACGTGCAGAAGGTGATCTGGTGGCTGGTCTGCACCACCAGGTGATCAGACAGATCCTCAAGCCGGTCCGGCCGCTGTCGTTGACGGAACTGCGGGGACAGGCAATCGAAGATCACTCCCAGATGGTTACGAATGAAGTGGGAAAAGATCAGTGCATCGAGCGCGACCCAATCATCGACCCCCCGGCCCAGGTCATCACGAAACTGTGCGAGCCAGGCCGCGACCTCCTCGCGTGCCAGCAGGAAGCCCGGGGTTGTGGATAACCAGACCGGCGCTTCGACGATACGTACATGGCCGATCATGTGTTCACTGTCGCCGCCGCTCGAGTGCAACTTGAACCCCGTGCTGCCGCTGCGCTCGCGGGTCGACAGGGCTACCGGGCTGTCACGCAGCACCGGAGCCTTGAGCAGCGCCTTGAACTGCATCCAGTCCTGGGGCAGCACCTGATTGACGCGCCCCATGCGATGCTTGACCGGCAGTAGCGCGAGCATGCCATGCACCACCACATCGGCTGCGTCCATGCGGCGCGCCGCCTCACGGTCGAAGTGGATCGGGTTGCGATCACCGGAGAGGCCGGCCCAGGCCTCGATCTGCTCGGCTCCGAATTGCAACTGCATGATCAGACCACCTTGCGCAGCATGATGCCGGCGTTGGCACCACCGAAGCCGAAGCTCAGGTTCAGCACGTTATTCAGGGTCTGCCCATGCAGATGCTCGTTGGGCACGTAGTTGAGGTCGCAGTCAGGATCGGCCTCATCCATGTGGATAGTCGCCGGGATGGTGCCACGGGCCATGGCCTTGAGGCAGAAGACCGCCTCCATGGAACCGGCGGCACCGATCAGGTGGCCGGTGTAGGACTTGGTGCTGGACATCGGAATGCCGTATGCGGCGTCCCCCAGGGCCAGCTTGATCGAGCGGGTTTCGTTGACATCGTTGAGCGGTGTCGAGGTGCCGTGCAGGTTGACGTAGTCGATCTGCGATGCCTGCACGCCTGCCTGCTTGCAGACGTCATTGATCACCCGTACCCGGGCCTGCATGTCTTCGGCCGGGGCTGTCATGTCGTAGGCGTCCGAATAGTTAGCGTAGCCGGTGATCTCGCCGAGAATCTTCACGCCCCGTGCCCGGGCCGACTCATAGTCCTCCAGGCATAGCACAGCCGCGCCCTCGGAGAGCACGAAGCCGCTGCGTCCCTTGCTGAACGGGCAGCAGGCCAGGCGCGTGTTTTCCTGCTCTTTGCTCAGGGCCTGGATGACATCCACCGACCAGACGTTGAACTGCTCTTTCAAGGACTCACTGCCACCAGCGATCATCACCTTGGCGCGGCCGCTGCGAATCGCCTCGTAAGCCTCACCAATGGCGATGGTGCCCGTGGCGCAGGCTGCAACCGGGCTGTTCTGGATACCACGCATGTTCCAGTTCATGGTGATACCGGCGGTCGCGGCATTGCACATCGACATGACGGTGGCGAAGGAAGTGGAGATGCCGTGCTTACGGTATTCGTTGTTATTGCAGTTGGCGGTGTCGAGCCCACCCCAACCGGTGCCCAGGATCACGCCGCGATCAAAGGGCGAGACGATCTCATCCAGGGGCGTATCACCGAACGCCATGCGGATCGCCTCGTGGGTGGCCACCAGGCTGTATTTGGCGAACAACGGCAACATCTTGGAGATTTTCTTCGAAAACGGACGCATCGCTTCACGACCGAAGTCATCGATAAAGCCAAAGTAACGCGCATGGATGCTCGGATCGTCGAACCTGTGCTGACGGTAACCGACCTGGTAATCCATCATTGCGTCCCAGATGGCGTCGACATTCTCGCCGAGCGAGCAGATGGCGCCATAACCGGTTACAACGACCCGGCGCGGTTCTGAAGAAGCGGACTTTTCCATGATCTTCCCTGTTTCGATGTCTTGACTGGAATGCCGCACAGCGTGAATAAGCCTGATCCAGACGCTCAGACTGTCATTGGCATGTTCGGCGATTTAGGCAAGTGGAGCACTCGCAAGTACAAGCCATGACGCCTTGGTTGGAACATTCGTCCAGCATTGAAAAGTTCAGCGCTGCGGCGTCATAGGGGGCTTAACCACTGCCCGGCATAAGTTGCCGTAGTTACCCAGAGAGAACAACTGTATCTAGGTGCAGATAGCGCGATGAAAATCAAATTATGCAACCTGCAACTGCACCTAAGTACAGGTTGCCGCTGGGCGGACATTGATAAACTAACAATGGTCGCGCGATTGATTTTTCGTACCCGGAAGTTCATTCCCCCGCGACCTGTACGAGCCGCAGCACTTACTACTTAAGTGCCAGCCCCCACGGAAGAACGTTAATAACATGAAAGCTATCGAGTTTCACGCGCTTGACTATAGTGCGACGCCCCACGCCTGGGTCGCCGACTTGTATCGCCTGCGCAAGGAAGTATTCGCTGATCGTTTAAGTTGGAAGGTCAATATAAACAACGGCATCGAGTTCGATGAATACGACAGCGAGCGGACGACCTACCTGATCGGTACCTGGGAGGGTGTCCCCTTGGCCGGCCTGCGCCTGATCAGCACTCTGGATCCCTATATGGTCGAAGGGCCGTTCCGTGATTTTTTCCGCTGCGAGCTGCCCAAACACGCGCTGATGGCCGAGTCCAGTCGCTTCTTCGTCGACAAGATCCGATCACGCCAACACGGCCTGGCCCAGRTACCGCTGACCGAAATGCTGCTTCTTTGCATGCACAACTATGCCGCAGGCAGTGGCCTGGAAT
>NZ_JBFUIC010000401.1:0-3281 GCF_056402075.1 Pseudomonas sp. P4_C3 | reverse complement strand
GCCGTTACCGACCCTGGGTGGCAAAAAGGATCTGGCGGCCCTGCGCTTTGCCATGAGCCCGGAGTTTCTCGGCGACCGGGTCGGGGCGTTCATCTATGCCATTGGCAGCATGCTGGTGACCGCCCATGGGAGTCGCCTCGAGTTCTACATGACCGATACGATCAACCCGGTATTCGTCAGCAATGCCGCGCGCAACATCGAGATCGCCACCTGGATCCTCAGCCAGCGACAGAACAAAGAGGGCGAGCCCTTGCTGTTCTCCAACGAAATCTCGGAGGAGGGCAGCAACCTGAGTTTTGCCGTCGAGTTCGGCAAGATCGTCGCCCGGCTGGACCTGCTGACCCAGATGCTCGACGAACGCTACCGGCGCATTGGCCTGAATTATGCCCAGAGCTTGCTGTTCCTGAACTTCCTGCCGGTGCAGTGAGCACGACACATATTCCTTGTGGGAATTGAGTTCAGGGTATAAAGATAGATCGCATCGATATAACTGGTTATAAGAAATATCGCTATGCTGCGGGCCAGATTTCCCTTGCGATCTTTGTGGACGTATTCATGGATTTAGTGAACATCGGGTTGGTCGTTGCCGGGCTGGTCGTCGGCTTCATCGTCGGCATGACTGGCGTGGGTGGCGGGTCGCTCATGACGCCGATCCTGCTAGGGTTCGGCATCAACCCGGCGACGGCGGTCGGTACCGACCTGCTGTACGCCGCCATCACCAAATCCAGCGGTGTACTGGTTCACCGCAAGAACAACAACATCGACTGGGCGATTACCGGCTGGCTGACCTTGGGCAGCGTGCCCGCTGTGGCGTTGACGCTGTGGTTCCTCAGCACCCTGCACAGCGCCCCCGAGGCGATGAACGCGATCATCAAGCAGGCCCTCGGTTTTGTGTTGTTTGCCACCGCACTGGCGATCCTGTTCAAGAAGCGCCTGCTCGACTTTGCCCACAAACGGGCGGGCGGCCATTACAACCCCAGCGGACTGCGCCTGAATGTGATGACGGTCATCACCGGGCTGGTCCTTGGCACCATGGTCGCGCTGACGTCCATCGGCGCCGGTGCACTGGGCACCGTGGCACTGTTCATCCTCTATCCGATGCTGCCGACCCGCCGCCTGGTGGGGACTGAAATCGCCCACGCCGTGCCGCTGACCCTGGTCGCGGGCCTTGGCCATGCCAGCATGGGCAACATGGATTGGCACGTCCTGGGTTACTTGCTGGTGGGCTCGTTGCCGGGGATTTACCTGGGCAGCCACCTGACCGGGCGCATCTCCGACGAACTGCTGCGCCCTTGCCTGGCGACCATGCTGTTGTTGATCGGCTACAAACTGGCGTTCTGATTCAAGCCGCCACGCCAGCTTCATTCGCGGGTGAATATTTCCAGCAGATGCCCGTCCGGGTCATCGAAATACACCCGCCGTCCTCCCGCGTAATCATTGATCTCCCTCAGTCGCTGCTTGCACGGGTCGGCCCACCAAGGCTGACCGTTGGCTTGCAGGCGTGCGAAGGCTGCATCGAAATCCTCGTCGCCCAGCAAGAATGCGTAGTGCTGGGATGCTATCGGCGGGTCGTTATCGTAGAAATCCAGTGACACGCCGTTATCCAGTTTGACGATCAGCATGGGCCCGAAGGGCTGCGGGGCGGGCAGGCCAAGGAGGCTGGCCAGGAAATTCGCCGAAACCTGCTTGTCCCGGCACCAGACGATGGTGTGGTTCAACTGAGTGCTCATGCACAAGTCCTCACGACGGATCAGGCGGGTTGTCATGAGTCTTCAGATTAGCCCAGCCTGTTGCGCAATGACCGCCCTGACCTAAGCTTGGGGCAAGGCGAGACATATTTGCGGTACGTCACCCGGAACGATCGCCGCAATGCGCAATCATTAGAGCGTGGATATCAAAAGGAGATGCGCATGCTCATCAGGTCACTGACCCTGGCTACTTTGCTGGCGATTGCCGGCACTTCGTTCGCCGCTGATGGCGACTCACCGCTGGACATGGACAAGGGCAGGGCCCGGCCACTGATTGTCATCGCTCCGAGCACGGTTGATCCGACCTGGGTCGGCCTGAAAAAGTCGCTGGATGAGCCGGCCAATCGCAAGGGGTTCACCGACCGCAACATGGTGCTCTATACGGTGCTGAACCTGATGGGCCAGCGCGACGGCAAAGACCTCGGGCCACAAGACACGGCGGCGCTGATCCGCTCGCTCAAGCTGGGGGCCGGCGCCAAGACCAAGGTCATCCTGGTCGGCAAGGACGGCGAAAAGAAACTCGAACAATCGGACGCCATCAAGCTGGACGAGATTTTCAGCGCTGTCGATCAGTTGCCGGCGGCCGAGAAAGAATTTACCGCGACAGTGGCGGCTCCGGTCACTGAGGCCGAGCCGGTAGCCAAAGGCGCCAAGCCCGGGAAAAGCAGCAAACCGGCGAAGGCCGCCAAACCGCCTGAAATGCCGGATGATTGAACCGACACTGAATTCTTGTGGTGAGCAATTAACCTGTGGGAGCGAGCTTGCTCCGGGCGGCGTTCCGACGATGGCGTCGTAAAAGTCGATATCGATGTTGAATGTCAGGCCGTCATCGCGAGCAAGCTCGCTCCCACAGGTTTTGTGCCAGGTTGCGTTCTTCCAGAAGCACCTGATTGGCATCCAATCCATACAGGCCTGATTGTTCTTGCAGTTCCCCGTCATTGAGCACGTAGCACAGCACGTCTTTCGCGTCGCTGATGGCCAATGGCGAGTGAGTGGTCAGGACAAACTGGCAATTGGGGAAGGTTTCGCTCAACTGCCGAATCAAACTGCGCTGCCATTTAGGGTGCAGGTGCAAATCGACCTCGTCGATCAGGACGATGCCGTCACCCTCCAATGGGTTGTCCAGAGACTGGTTCATCATCGCCAATCGGCGTGCGATGTCGCCGACCAATGCCATCATCGACTTTTCGCCCTGTGAGAGCTGGGAGACGTTAAGTGTCACGCCGTTTTTGTCGATGGCCATGTGCAGGCGCGGTTTGCGTTGCACTCGCAGGTTGCTGAAGCCGGGCATGAACGCGGCGATGGCGGAACGAACTGCGGTCAACTGACGATCCCGGGAAGAAGCTTTCAATTGGGAAAGGGTTTTCSAGATGTCACTGTCATTGCCGAACTTTGCGGAAATCTCGGATAACGCAGTATCGGATACACCGGTTTCGTTTTCGCTGTCTTCGCGTTCGCGGAACCATTCGAAGAAACGACGGAAGTCCACTCCACGATTCAACGCGTTGTCGTAACCGTCGAGCTGATCGAAGG
>NZ_JBFUIC010000400.1:0-3293 GCF_056402075.1 Pseudomonas sp. P4_C3 | reverse complement strand
ATCCTGCGCGGCAAACTGCACCGGATCTCGCCGTTGCTCGACTCCCTGCTCGGCACCTGGTCGGACTACGCCAGTGCGCGCAAGGAAGAGCTGAGCATTCAGGCCGAGCACTACCGCAATGAGCAGGACGCCCTGCAAAACGACCAGCGCGGCGGCACTCAGGAACTGATGCGCCTGGAGCGGGAAATCACCGGCATCCAGCGCTGGCTCGGCGAACTGTCGGTGCTCAAGCATCGCTTTGCCCTGATCGATGACGTCAAGGTGCTGGAACAGCAACTGCTGGCCGCCAAGGACGCCCACGACGAACTGGCCGGCGCATTGGCGCAATCCCGCCAGTTCAGCGCCGAAGACCTTGACGAACGCCTGCGCGACCTGGAAAAACGCCTGAAGTCGGTCAGGCAGCAACTCGATCACGCCGATAACAACAGCTACGCCCGTCTGCGTGAAGAATTCTCGCAGCAAGACGTCGAGCGCCTGATGCGCCTGTTCAACAGCGCACTGTTCAGCCTGCCGCTGGGTGAACACGGCATCACCCTCGACGACGACGGCGAGTGGGTCAAATCCGTGGAGCTGATCCTCGACGGTTTCAAAGGTGAACGCTTCGAAGTGCCGGGGCTGTCCATCGACATCTCGCACATCGAACCTCCGGCATTGCAGGCCCTGGCTGACCGCGCGGCATTGCGCGATCAGAAAGAGCGCCTGGAAAAAGAACTCAAGCAACTGAAAACCCAGCAAGCCGTGGCCGCCGACCGCGCCGCGAGCAAGACCCAGACCGAAGCGCTGTACCAGCAAGTGCTGGATGCACAGAAGGCCCTGGAAGATTTCCGTCGCGCGCAAACCCTGAGCGCCGAAGAAGGCGACAAGCTTGAGCAACTGGCGCAGATGGAAGCCGCGCAAGACGAATTGAAGCGCTCCAGCGATGCCTTCACCGAGCGTGTCCAGCAACTGTCGGCCAAGCTGCAACTGGTCGGTCGGCAGATCGGTGACATGGAAGCCAAGCAACGCACCCTCGACGACGCTCTGCGCCGCCGTCAGTTGCTGCCAGCGGACCTGCCGTTCGGCACACCGTTCATGGACCCGATCGACGACTCCATGGACAACCTGCTGCCGCTGCTCAATGACTATCAGGACAGCTGGCAAGGTCTGCTGCGGGCTGACGGCCAGATCGAAGCGCTGTACGCTCAGGTGCGCCTCAAGGGTGTGGCCAAGTTTGACAGCGAAGACGATATGGAGCGTCGCCTGCAACTGTTGATCAACGCCTATGCGCACCGTGCCGATGAAGCCCTGACCCTGGGCAAGGCTCGTCGTGCCGCCGTGACGGACATCGCCCGGACCCTGCGCAACATCCGCAGCGACTACGACAGCCTCGAACACCAGCTGGCACTGTTCAACCGCGAGATCAACAAACGCCAGGTCTCCAACCTGCAAAGCTTCCGTATCGTGCTCGCGCCGAACAAGGAAGCGCTCAAGCACATCGACCAGATCATCCACAGCGCCGGCCAGTACGAGGAAGGCGAAACCCTGTCGGTGTTCGATCTGAGCCAGAGTGCGGAACAGGACAACAAGAACGAAGAGGCCAAGGAATACCTGGCGCGGCTGGTGGCGGCGAACCACAACCAGYTCGGCCTCAAGGACTTGTTCGAACTGGCGTTCGAGATCACCAAGGTCAACGGTCAACCGGTGATCCACACCGACATCGACGGCGCCGCCTCCAACGGCACCACCATGACCATCAAGGCGCTGACCAACATGTACTTGTTGCTGCACTTGATGGACCGTGACCAGGCCGGTCGCGTGCGCCTGCCGTACTACCTCGACGAGGCAGCGGACATCGATGAGAAGAACCAGGCCGCGTTGCTGGAAACCAGCCTGCAACTGGGCTTCGTGCCGATTCTGGCGAGCGTGAAACCGCAGGTCTGCGCCAGTGTCGCCATCGACCTGGAAGGCGGCAGCGGCCCGGCCGGCATCTACATCGATGAGGCGGACTGGAAGTACATCCGTCGTCATGATCAGGTGAAGGCGACGGTCAACGAAGAAGCGGATGAACCGGAGCTGGATGCGGTCTGAGGCTTGAATCGAAGGCAATGAAAAAGGCCGCGGTCCAATGGATCGCGGCCTTTTTTGTGGGCATTCAAACTATTCAGTAGTCTTGAACCCCATCGCGAGCAGGCTCGCTCCCACATTAGATCGGTGTTGAACACAATCCAGTGTGGGAGCGAGCCTGCTCGCGATGGGGACAGCACTACCGCCAACAGGTTACTTGCCGAGCGATATCTTCGGCGCCCAACCCAGCCATTCCTCTTCAAACTTGTCGAACAGCGCGAACGTCTGCTCCGGTTGCGCCGGGCCGCCCATGCGCTCACCGTCCGGTGTGGCAAAGGCGACACCGCCCTGAATCATCGTCTCCAGGGATTCAGTGCGCACCGTTGCGCCTTTGAACAGGCCGACATCGAAGTCGAAACCGCTGGTGTTCCAGAACCGCGTGCCGCTGCGTACCAGTGGCGCGTACTTCGGCTCGATCAGGATATGGATCAGGACACGATCAGCGGTCTGGCCCAGTTCATAACCCGTCACCTTGCCCACTGTGATTTCGCGATACGTCACTGGTACACCAGCCTTCAGCGAACCGCGACGGGCTGCGCTCAGCACCAGACTCAATCCCGCTTCCTGCTTGGCAGTTTCGGGCGCGACGGCCAAAGCGACAAAGCTCTTCTGCGGTCCCAGGTTCTTCGGTGCCGGTTGCACCTCGATGTATTGCCCGGTCACCAGGGTTTCGAGGTTGGACGTCTTGATCAGGCCCAGCTCAGGCTTGACCACCCAGAACTGACTGCCGACTCGGGCGATGCGCTCCGGCACTTCGGTAATCCGTGCGGTCAGCAGCACCGATTGCAGGTCGTCACTCAGGTCAACGTCCTCGATCTTGCCGACATCCAGGCCCTTGAAGCGAATCGGAGTGCCGGTACGCAAGCCATCAGCGCGATCGAGCTTGAGCGTGATGACTTCGCCTTTCTGCGTAGCATCTTCATGGTTCGCGAACAGACGGAAACGTGGAATACGCTTCTGCAATGGGGCTTTGTCTTGCGGGGTCTCGAAGGCAATGCCGCCGGCCATCAAGCTCTGCAACGACTCGCTTTTAACCTGGACCCCGCCGGTCAGCCCGCCCGTGAGGGTGATGCCACTGGCGTTCCAGAAGCGCGTCGAGGCGTTGACCAGACCTTCGTATTCCTTCTCGATGTGCACACCAATGATCAGTTGTTTCTTGGTGCGAGAGAACTGATAGCTCTGTACGGAGC
>NZ_JBFUIC010000399.1:0-3323 GCF_056402075.1 Pseudomonas sp. P4_C3 | reverse complement strand
TTTCCAGCCCGCCCTGTGGGCAGCGATATAGTCGAGAGCAACGTCTTTGAAAGGGATTGCCTTAGCTCTTGCTGTGGCCTGAGCTATACGCTCGGCTTCTTTTTTCAACCGCTGTCGCTCCAACGCCTCATCCCGACGGGTGTGCGGATCGACGCCTGACTTGCTCAGCTTTCTGGCTGCTGCTGCTTTCTCACGAGCGTTCGCGAGACTTACTTCGGGGCTCCCGCCCAACCCCATGTCTCGGCTCTTGCCGGCAATCTTGTAGCGAAAGATCCAACTGGCGCCACCGGAACGGCCGACTTTTAAGTAGAGGCCGTCGCCATCATTGGTCATTCCAGCCAACCCGGCCCTGATTATCTTCTCTACGGCTTTTGTCGTCAGTGATGCCATTAGTCACCTCCTATTTAAAGGATGATGACTCAATCTAGATGAGTCTCAGCCCATACTCMAGCCCATACCTTGGCCCCTGGCTTTCCGTAGTCGCATGCGGAACACAAAAAACAAAAATCTTCATAAGCGACTGTTTTTAAAATTGTTTTTCGTACCAAATAGAACATCTATGGACGTCAATAAACATCAATCCACTCTCCATTGATGTAGGCACATGTTTCCAGGAGATCTGGGCGAGCAAGGTGACTCAGAGCATTTTTGGCAAGATTTTTCATGGATACCACTTGAGCATAATGTTGTTGGTACCAGTTTATTGATCTGAGACAGTGCCAAACATTAATAAACATCTGCCAAGTGGATAATTACTGCGTTTTTATATGTAACATCGATTATTTTATGCGCGTCGGTTTTTCCCAAGGTAAACATGCTTGAGACACCGCGCATTACCAGAACTGGAGGTACGATCGGGGTAAAAGGGGGACCGGCAGCAACATCCGTACTAATACAGCAATAACGTCGTCGATCTACCGCGACAACTGATCACAAAAGCGCCTGCGGCTATGCGGACGGCAATAGCGCCAGCACTATGTGTTGCGACCTATAGTTTAACTTGGGTGAGGAGTGCGCCGTTGGGCAAAGCCTATATGCTGGCCTCGGCCCCGACCTGTCGCATTTGGAGAAAAGCCTCAAACGCAAGCCGGCATGCTTGCGCCGCGCAGACCTAATTCGTGGTCTGCAAGATATCACGCTGTGTCATAACGAATTGGCGACATTGATATCGTCGAACACTCTAAAGCTGTTTGTTGAGGGTGTTGGCGCGCTATATTATCGAACATCCGAATTACGTGGCGCTGGCGTCAATGTGTGAGCAGACGCGTTTAGTCGGCGTCCAGCCCGCTACAATGACGCGCTTATCCGAGCAACTCGGCCCGAATCGTTACGACGAGCTGCGCCAACTCTATGCTGATGCCGTTCACAATAGAGATACGGGGTTTGCTGGGTCAGTTTTCGGTCAGCGGCAACAGTCCCAGCTCATCCGCGCATTGCTTATCTGCTACTTCATGGTTATTCGCTAGGTTTGTGGGACAAGGCCTGTGATGTAGCCAGCTTGCTGGGTGAGCACGATATTTTGCGCGGAGCAGGTGCGGACGTCAAAACCCGCCCTACAGCGGGCTAGTGGGGTATTACCGGTCAGATAAAGCTTTGTTTCAGTGATGCTTGACTGTGGCAAGGCTGATATTCAGTTCTTTTGTGTAGTAACGATCTGTTTTGCTGCGCCTCTATCACTGCGCCTATCACTTGATAGTCGATCACGCTCGTGCTTTTGGTGGAGGGCGAGATACTCGTCCACATCTTCCTGCGTGCGATGCTCCTGCCCCAAAAGCGACTCACTCAAGCAATTGAACCGCATTGATTCCTCGAACGTTAGGCCAGCAAATACTTCGTTGCCCTGAAGGTCCGTGCTAAGGGCTCGTATTTTTTTGAGGTATGCGCGCTGCATGTCCGTAAGTACAAGCATTTAGACCTCCTGTTAATTGGCACTGCAAAGGTGTGCCGCAATGCGCAGGGCCGAATAGATTTTGGCGATAAATATCATCCAGTTGCCCCCTAGTGATAATTCAAACTGAGTGCAGAGCTGAACACGTATTCCAGCCGGTCAAATTAAAGTGATCGCTGGTAGCGCGGGGCGCAGTTATTATTGTTCAACGCCAGATCTTGGGCTGCCGTCATTCAAACTCGGCCAGGAATGCAAATGTATCAAATTGAAGCGGGTAAGATCAGCATGGCTGACGTTACTGCCTCCAGGCTAAGCCTGGCCGAACACTTATAACCCAAGAACATTGAACGAGCTAAACATCAGGATCGACTAATGGACTAAAGACGAAATACGATGCCTTGAACGTGTCCGCAAATCAGAGACCCAACGTGCCTCAGATGTAATCTCTTTAAACATACGCAGCTACGCGAACACCGCCGAACGCTTACCCCCCCTTAAAAGGTAGCCATCGCCTGTGTATTCACCAAAGTCGATGAACGCAGCTTAGCCACAAACGGACTGGGGGATTGCGCTCCTAGATTGCCGTGAATCAAGGCTCTGGGAACGGCAATGGCACATCGGTGCCGCGGCGCACCGCAAACACGTTCAGGGTCATTGCCACCAATGCGTAGTAACCCAACACCCCGATCAACTCGACGACCGCTGGCTCGTTAAAGGTTTCGATGGCCTGCGCGTACAGCGCATCATTCACACGACGATCCTGATACGGCGCTTTGGCGACGCGGTAGACCACACGTTCGTCTTCCCGCTCAAAATCAGGCTCGGCCTGCTGTCGTAGTGCTTCAACGCCCGCGAAAGTGTTGCCCTACTCGCTCGAAAGCTTGGTATAGCTAGGACAACCGTGACCTCAAGAATAGCCCAATTGGAGAAAACGAAAGTAATTACGGGGTACGGGTGTACGCCTAGGCCAGCAGCTGATAGACGGTGGTATCCAGGCTTATGTAGGTATAACCGTACAATCGCGCGCAGGTGGAAATGAACATCTTCGCCAACAGGAATAAGCAAATCGTGCCGGACACTCTTTGAATCATCAGATGAACATGGTCAAACTCCCCATTCATCGTACATCTGGTATAAATCGCGCCACTAAATGCAAGTATGGATCGCTATTATCGACAGCACCCTGCCCAGGGTGACCTCACTGCGTAGGCAGGCCTCCCCTGACAMTGCAAATTGTAATAACCCGTTACCAGCCCAGTTGCTTGTTAAAACCGAGGGCGTCGTAGTAGTCATGCTGCGTGAGAATTTTGCCGTTCTTGAGATGCATGAAACTAACACCCTTAAAGCTAAGGGGGCGCTGAGTGGCTGGGGTCTCGGCACTCCAGGGGCCGGTATTGGTGCCCTTGAACTCCCATTCAAAGGCAATGTTCTCTCC
>NZ_JBFUIC010000398.1:0-3325 GCF_056402075.1 Pseudomonas sp. P4_C3 | reverse complement strand
ATCCAATACTAAGTTTTTTGGCTTTACTTGTGTTGCTTAGAACGACACTCATTCAGACTTCTGAATCTAGAAGAACTACAAAATTTATGGAGTCGCAGTATAGGTTGATGGAAATGGAGAAATTTGAAGGTACTTTTTTTCAATTGCTCGACCGTCTTGACAAATATTGCGATTCTCATTTTAGAGTTCTCAGTGGAGGGAAGGGCAATGAGACAGTTGTTTCGGCAATAGCTACCTCTCTTACTAAGGCTAGATCTGGTTTTGATTTACTTCCGTCAATTGGGCAATATCGGGCTGCAAAAAAACTTGTGTTGAAATTGACTCATAGTGATTTGTGCAATGTATTCAATCATAGAGCGCTTAGGGTAGTCCGGCTCGTTGATAGGTCGGACTTGGATCTGGGAACCAAAAGATCCTACATGGGGATATTGAGAGATACGATGCTCCCTGATGAGAGGATTGTATTGTCTAGTGTTAATTTTTTTATCTCAAAATCGAATCGTGAACTGATAAGGAAGTGGGAGGTGGATTATTTAGTTTCTAGTGCATATGTTTGTGATCATGTTGCGAATTTCTATCAAAGCTCGGAGAAACATCGAGCCTGGGCAAAGCCTGCTGAGTTGTTGAAGAAGTAGAGCTAGCGAAAGTGCAGTCTCGGGTATGCGCCGCCCTCCGTGACCGGATGCGACAGTTAAGTGGTGGTTACGCCGACTCTTCGATTTCGTCTTCCGGTTCGCCGGGATCGTCCTTGAGCTGCTGGCGACATGCTGCCTTGAAGGCTCGCGACACTTTTTCGCTAACTACATAAGGTGTCGTGACACACTCGAGCATCTGCGTCGCCGTATTGAAGTCCGCGGCGATCACGTTCCGCAGCAGGTTCTGATACACCTCCTGCTGGTTGTTGAAGCCATGTTCCTTCATGAGGCGCTTCAGGTCAGGCATGAACACGCCAGCTACCTCAACAGTGAATCGGCCGATCCCCTTCTTGGCATCGTCCGCGACCTTCTTCTCGCGCTTCTTGCGCTGCTTGATGGCTTCCGCCGTCGGCTCCTGCTGTTCCTCGGCCATGGCCTGTCTCTTCAATTCCGTGGGCTGGTAGATCCAGCCATGTCTGTCGTCGGCGCTGGCGCACTTGGTTGCTGATGCTTTTCATGCTGCCCTCTGCTGATTCCAGACACCCACGGCGTCGAACACCCGGGCGGCTTGCTCTTCAGTCAGCGATATTTCGGCGGGAATGGCGATCCAGCCCGAAGCGACCCGATGATTCGGATTGCTCTCGGCGACCAGGTCTTTGTAGGTTTCCTCGATCACGTCTTCGAGGTGCGCGGCCAGATAGTTGCCTTGGGGAGCAACCTCTACTGATTTAGTGTAGCGGTGCCCTTGTTGATCGCGACACTGGACGCTGACATAGATCGTCCAGCGGTGGGCAATGTCGCAGACTGCTTCTGCCATGCGCTGCCCTGGCGGGATGCTCTTGCAGCTCTTCCTGTTGATCATCCCTTGACGTCCGCTGGGGTCGATATGGACCACCGCGACGTGATTGGCATTGAGCAGTGCCCGGCTCGCTCGCTCTATCCGGGTTCGCATGTTGTTGGGCTTTCGCTTTTTCATAGTGCCACCGCAATGTGGCGATTGGCCTTTGCTTCAAACTGCATGGCGAGTTCGTGAGCGGCCTTGTAGTCGTCACGAAAGGCGCGAGTCTTGCCGGTGGTACGGTCTTTAATCTGGTACATGCCGACGCTTCTCCCGGCGACTTGGTAGCGCACCGGTTTGGCTGGCGCTGGTCGATTTATACGGCCGGCCCGGGCTGCATTAGATTTCTGCAGTAGCACACCGAGTTCATCGAAGCGCTCTTGAAATGATGGATGCATGTTGATCCCTCGGAGTAGGTGATGTGTATTCGTCAGCACTCCGCCTACCTGCTGGTTGATTAATTACCGGGGTTTGGACAGGCCCGCTTGAATGCGCTGGGTGATCTCTTCTCGATGCACTGCGACTTCCTTGGGAGCGCTTGTCCCGATGCGTACTTGTTGGCCGCTCACACCCAGCACGGTGATCGTTATGTCGTTGCCTATGTTGATGCTTTCGCCTGCTTTACGAGTCAAAATCAGCATTGTCCATTTCCTTGCGTTAGTTGGTTTCCCAATGCCGCCTTTTAAGAAGCGGCATCAGTGAAACGTCACTGCACTACGCGGATTTTATTGCGCGGGAACCACGCCCCTTCAACCAGAACCATGCAGCCTACAAAGGCGGCGTAGCGCGTCTCTCGGTCAGTCTGGAAGCCCTAGTAGGAGCAAGTGGCTCGAGAGGCTACGTTGCTCAGCAACATGCAGCCGACGATCAGTGCCAGCAGGATCAGCAGAACCTTTGTCGCGTACTTCACGCCTCGATACCGTAGTCAGCCAGACGCAGACCGAAGTGCATGCCTATTTCTTTCAGCACCACCAATTCTGCTGGCTCGATCTGACCATCAGCCTGGGCAACGGCAAGAACGTTGACGAAGGCTTCCTCCGCGTCGGCCGGAACGTTTTTGATGTCGGTCAGTTCCCGCTTGATTGCCAATCGACCTACTTGGAAGTTGGCGTTCAGTTGAGCCGTGAAGCGATTGATGGTTTCGGTGATCTCGCCGCCGAAGTGCGTCAAATTTGGGTTGGAGCGAATCAGTTCGTCGAGCTTGGAAACCTCACTGGCTTCAATTTCCCCATCAGCCGCAGCGACCAATAAGCCGCCGCCGACAATGGCCTGCATCAAGTCGCGGTTAACGACTTTCTTCATCTCGGCTTGGGCGTTGCCGACTTGTTTTCCGAACAGCTTCTTCATTCCAAACATGGTGATTTCTCTGGGTGGGATGACATCCCACTGCACCCTGTCACCAAGGTGCAGCAGTGATGCTGTCAGTCCTACTGCCGCCGGAGGGGGCGGGGCGCATTGCTTGCTGGGTCATTCACACGGTTCTGGCGTTTCACCATCGATCAGCCGCCCAGGTTGTTCCTGTCGTTGGCAGGCTTTCGGGCCTGTCTGTTCGCCGGTCACCGGTAGAGGCAATGCGGTCTGTTGTTTGTTGCGCTGATTGTTAAAGAGTGGCGCGGCTTTCGCTGCTGAGCCGATGGCCTGACAAATAAATTACTAGTGATAATAAATTCAGTCAAGACCGCAGGTAATAAAAAATACGATAGATAATAAAAAACCCGCTCAATCGCGGGCCCTCTTCACGCTTCGCAGTATTCTCGCCATCCGATCCTGATGGCACCACTCTCGAGCCGATCCATGCGGACCCCATCGGTTTCTTCAATTTCCTCCAGAACTTGGAGCCATGCTTCGGCAG
>NZ_JBFUIC010000397.1:0-3337 GCF_056402075.1 Pseudomonas sp. P4_C3 | reverse complement strand
GATTTGCTCACGGGGCTCAATTCGGTATGTGCCTTTCATGGTTGCAGTCTAAAAACGACCGCTGTTTTATACATGGGAGCGCTATCCCTTTTTTCTGGGAGTCAATCAGCCATGAAAACAGGGCTTTACGGGACAAATGTCATGGGTGGGGCTACCTGAAGCGTTATAGAAAAAAGCTACAGGCTGCAACGATTGCTATCATGATCAGCTAACACAACCCGCCTAAAGAGGCAGCGACCCGCATGCCAATTCAAGTCCTGTTAGTAGCTCTACCGCTCGTGGCCTGGGGCCTTGAGCGTCTGGTGGAAAGCGCTCAACCGAGGTTGACGCTGGCGGGCTCGGTGGCGTCGGTGGCGGAGTACCTGCTTTCGCTTCACCAATACGCGCCAGATGTGGTGGTGCTGGACCTGGACAGCGAGGACTGTATCGAGTCGCTGGTCGACTTGCACAGCCAGACCAAAGCCAGGATTCTGGTAGTGACAGGGTCGAGCGACGTGGCGCTGCATGACAGAGCGGTGCTGGCGGGCGCACGTGGCGTGGTGGATAAGCGGGAGTCGGCCTCCGCATCGACATTGCTCAAAGCCATAGAAAAAGTGCATGACGGCGAACTCTGGATTGACCGCAATGCGACCAGCCGTATCTTCCTTGAACTGGCGCGCAAGAAAGCCGAGCGCGATATTGACCCGGAGCAACAAAAAATCGCCAAGCTAACGCGCCGCGAGCAGCAAACCATTGCATCGCTGGCCAGCGACCCCTCAGCCCCTGGCAAATTGGTGGCCGAGAAGTTGCACATCAGCGAGCACACGCTGCGCAACCATTTAACATCGATCTACAGCAAGCTGGGCCTGACGAACCGCGTAGATCTGTACGCCTACGCACACAAGCATGGCCTTTCCACAGGCGACTGAGGACTGCGGCAATACTCCTTCTGCTTACACAGAATTCAGTTTTGTTGCATCGACCGGTTGAATCCACAGCCAAATGCAGACTTTAACGCTGGCACGTGGTTATGATCCGGGATAACCAGGATCCCTTGGACCCACGCTTATGCCAGCCTCGCAAATCCGCCCCTCACCCGCGCCACTGCTCAAACCAGGAGAAACGGTGGTCCTGTTCGACGGTGTCTGCAAGCTGTGCAATGGCTGGGTGAGGTTCTTGATTCGCCATGACCGCCAGCGGCGAGTGCGGTTGGCGGCGGTTCAGTCACCCGAGGGGCAGGTTCTGCTCGCGTGGGCAGGTTTGCCCGTGGATCAATTCGACACCATGGCGGTGATCCGCGACCGACACTACTGGGACCGTTCGGATGCATTTTTCGAAATCATCGCCCAGTTTTCCGCACTCTGGCGCCCCGTGAACCTGTTGCGTATCTTCCCTCGCAAACTTCGAAATTGGGCATACGACCGCATTGCGCTTAATCGTTATCGGCTCTTCGGGAAATACGACACGTGCCTATTGCCGGAGCCTGATCATGAACAGCGTTTTTTGAAAGCGCCCCTATGAACGCCCTCACACGCATTAACCGGATCACCCGTTCCACATCTGGCATCACCGCCAAATGCCTGCAAACGATGCTACCGAAATTTCCGTAGCCACCGACCACCATCACCCTGAATACCCTTCAGCTATTCCCTGACTGACAGGCTGCTTTCGGCTRTGGATTCAACCGGTGGTGAAAGGCAACAATCGGCCAATACCCGACATTTCCCCCTGGCTCGATAGCAGGCGTTTTCGGTCCACGTACTGTCACAACCACCGCGCGAAAAATCCGTCATGACATGTCATGACCTCCTTCAGAAACGGACTTTGACCAACAAATACGGGGTTTAAAGGACGAATGGTCGAGAGGCGTCAAGCGCGGGGAATTGCCGGGAGTTTGCAGCCACTACAGGCTTTTCAGGCAGGCACGTTCGTCGCGGTGCAGTGAACTTCACTCTCATCACGTGTCACATTAGGTCCTTGTCAAGCCAACTACAGAAGAGGTACAGCCTTATGAGCATGGCCACAATTGTCAGTGCCGTGATTTCCAGTCTCGCACCCAGTGTCTTCGACCAGAACAGCCTGCAAGACCCCGGCGCGCATGTTTCGGCCGTTGAATACCACTATGGGATGGACATCGATGTGAAACGCGTACTGCAGCGCACCGATACATCCGACAAGACCGGCGTGGTACCGGTGACCCTGGTCTACGAAGACAGCGAGGGCGAGGTTCACAAGATCCGTTTCCTCGAATGGGGTGCAAGCCCCACCGCCCCCACCAGCATTGCCTGATCCGCTCGCCGACAGGGTTCCGGGCCTCGCCTGCCCCCCCAGAAGCGGAAGCTAAACCTCATAGGCACCCAGTGCGGATGATGTTTTTGTTACCTGAAAATTAAAATAATCGAATGATTAAAAGTTCATTCGTGAAAATCACTATTATCTTGGCCGCGTCATGCCGCAAGATTAATTAATAGTAATTACTGGATCTTGACTGCCATCAGCAACGGCAAACTCCAATTATGCCGTGCCGAGAGCCAAGTTGATTCACTATTACAACCAAGAGGTCACCATGGAACTTAGTATGTTTTCTTCGTCCACCGTGGAATATGTGCGTTTGGGCGTTGTATATTTTCATCTTATCGCCTGCTGCGTGGCAATCGGGCTGGTTTTGACCAGTGACATTGCAATGGTCAAACAACTCCTGAAGGGCGATGCATCAGGTCACCATGATGACGCGCACATGGACAGTCTTCAAAAAACCGTATCGCTTGCACTTGTCGCGCTCTGGATTACAGGCATTGGTATTGTCGGGATCGATTATGCCGGCAAGGGGATGGAGTATTTCCTCAATCCAAAAATACAAGCCAAAATCGGCATCGTTGTGCTGTTGACCGTTAACGGCTTCGTGTTGCATCGCGCTGTATTGCCGGCGCTGAAAAAAGCCGGTTCGTTACTGAAACTCTCCTTCARCCTGCGCATGCTGGCGCTGTTCTCGGGGGCGTTCTCTGGCGTGTCGTGGTTCTATGCCGCCATGCTGGGCGTTGGTCGTCCACTGGCCTGGAAGTACTCGCTGGTGGAGTTGCTGGCAGCCTATCCGGTGCTCATCGTCGCTGGATTCGGGATGATGGTATTGCTCACTGCCTGGGCCAAAAACAGAGACACCGAAGCGCACATGGAGCAAGGCACCAGGACTCCAGGAAACGCCGCCCTGGCTGGCTGGTAACTCCAGGTTGAACAAGGACGTTCAGCGCTAGCCAATGAATCCCGCTTTAACTGTTAATAAAGTCTCACTTGAGGATACCCAAATGAAATCCATGAAAGTTCTCTTCGTAGTCGCCACTCTGACCGCTTCTTCTCTGGC
>NZ_JBFUIC010000396.1:0-3351 GCF_056402075.1 Pseudomonas sp. P4_C3 | reverse complement strand
CAACTGTAACGGTAACATCCTTTGCCACCGCTCGAAGTTAACACCTCAGCTTGAGCCCAGGGCACTGCACACGAACCGTGTGGTCACGTCGAAATTATCCGGAGTGAGGACATCAATTGGCGAACGACCTTTTAATCGCCCCCCAACGAAGCATTACCGGTACACCTACTTCATTGCGCCACGTTTTACTTATTAACGAGTGACATTCTCGCCGGACTGATTCGCAAACTCGTGAGGGGTGACATGCTCCTGAAGATTGGCCTCAAGGTACCGGCTCCACCAGTTCATGATCAGCCTGCGCTCTTCAATGAACTCTGCCTTGTGAATGCAGGCGGCACGAACGCTGTTCCGCTCTCTATGACTCATTTGCCTTTCGATGGCCGTCTCAGACCACAGACCTGACTCGATCAGTGCGCTACAGGCCATTGAGCGGAATCCGTGACCACAAATCTCTGTCTTCGTGTCGTATCCCATGGTGCGCAACGCTTTATTCACGGTGTTTTCGGACATTGGCTTCCAGGCCCTGGCATCGCCCGCAAATACTAGGTCGAATGTGCCGGTGAGCGCATAGATCTGTTCAAGAAGGGTCACGGCTTGCGGCGATAAAGGAACAAGATGAACATCACCCGCCATCTTCGTACCCCGCGTCGAATGGGGTACGTCTTCCAGCTCGGGCCGAGTATCCGGGATTTCCCACACGCCGCGCTTGAGGTCAAACTCGCTCCAGCGGGCGAAACGCAGCTCACTGGAACGAACAAACACGTGCAGCGACAGCATGATCGTCAACCGGGTCAGTTTGCGGCCCTGGTAGGCATTGATTCGGGCCTGCAATTCAGGAAGGCGTGATAAGGGTAAAGCAGGTCGATGGGAAACTCGCGGTGCTTTGATCAAGCCTTGAAGGTCGTAAGCGGGGTTTACGGGGATGAGGCGGAGGTGCTTTGCCTCACGCATGATACTTTGCAGGAAGCTTTGCACCCTTAAGGCGACGTCGATCGTTCCTCGTTTCCTGATCGCTTCCAAAGGTTGCATCAGGTCATAGGTATCGAGACCAGCAATCGAGCGGGCACCGATCAACGGGAAAACATAGGTTTTAAGGCGGTTCAACACAGTCTTGGAATGGTCGGGTGTCCATTTGGCCATCATGTTCTTGTGCCAGTCCAATGCAACACTTTCAAAGGTCCGGCCATTGACCACATCTTCCGTCCTGGCTCTACGTTTGCTCTCTACGGGATCAATGCCGTCCGCAAGTATCCGTTTCGCCTCTAAACGCTTGTGGCGCGCATCGGCGAGGCCAATGACAGGATAGCTGCCGAGTGAGGTCAATCCTTCTCGCCCATCAGGTTTTACATACCTGAGGCGCCAGCCTTTACGACCGTTTGGTTGGATTAGGAGATAGAGACCATCGCCGTCGAAAAGCTTGTAGGGGCGGTCCCTTGGCTTGGCTAAGCGACAAGCAGAGTCAGTGAGCGGAGCAGTTGTGCGCGACATAAGGGTACTCTCCTTATTCGAACCGGAGACTACCCCTAATTTTACCCTTAAAACGACTAGATTCCAGCAGAACGGACCGGAATCCGACGGAACGCCAAAACGAAAAAACCCGCCATAAGGCAGGTTTTTCGGGGATTCCAGAGAACTTGTAAGCGCTCTATGGATTGCAAGATGGTGCCCGAAGCCGGAATCGAACCGGCACGCCCTTACGAGCGGGGGATTTTAAGTCCCAAGAGAAAATCAATCAGGCCGCACCTTTCAATAGTTTTTTCGGGTCGCAATCACGCCTTTTTGGCTGCCATCCAGGCCAATGTTTCCGCATACTTTTCAGAGATTGCGGACCAGAAAAATTACCCATTTCAGTGTCAAAGTAGGTCCTCGCCCCAAAGCGACTTACACCGCAGATATGCCGATCACGCATACCATAGCGTTTCGCTGTGTGGTTCCGGCCCCTAGCCCCCGATGCCGGGGCCTGCATCAACCTAACATATTGTTTTATAATGTATATATCCGGTTTTTAGAGCGGTAAAACTTCCGTATTTTTGTGCTTTTGCAAACGATAATCCGCGGCTTCCAGCGGAGGTTTTGCGCACAACCCTTCCGGCGTCCAGCCGACCGTTACCCCTCTCCCCATTCCTCCATCATCACCGGCTGCTACGCTGAAATCTCCACGGAGGAATCGCGATGCCAAACTCAGACCTACTCCCTTCCCTGCTCTTCAAAATCAACGAAAACCAGCTCGCCCTAGAAGCCGCCATCCTAGAGCTTTCGAACTGGGTCGAGCAGCGCGGCTCGGCCGACGTCGCCGACAACGTGCGCGGCGCGCTGGAAGCCATCGACAAGAATGAAGAGTTCATAAAGATGACGCTCGCGGTGATGATGGCGCCGGAGTGACGGCAATCGCCAAAAGCGGTTGGTGGAAAGATGAGTCCAACTTCCCGATCCTGCGCCACAAAAACGGGAGGGCTCCAGGTTTTGTGAACGACCGGGATTGATTGCTGACCCGGTCAGCTCCGCCCCCACTGCCGCCATTCTCGTCAGTGTTTCGGACTGTGCGACATATTTCGAAAAAAAGTCGCAAACCCCGCGATGCTTTAGGGCTTGCGACTCATTGGTGATACGCCCCTCAAGCTTGCGGGACGTCTTCTACGGCCAGGCCTGCCGTGTTCATTACGGCGCGTGCAGGCTTAGTTGTGTACCTCAACCGCGTCGACATCCGGCGCGTCCGCCACATCCTCCCGAGCATCTTCCGCCTCGACTTTGGCTGCCTCTCTGGCTGCTTTCGCGTCAGCCTTGGCGGCGTCCCTGGCTGCATCTGCAGCAGCCCTGGCAGCATCTCTGGCTGCATCTGCGTCTGCCTTGGCTTTGTCCCTGGCTGCATCTGCAGCGGCCCGGGCAGCATCTCGGGCAGCATCTGCGTCCGGATCGCCAGCAGCTCTGGCTGCATCTCGAGCTGCATCCGCCTCAGCTCTGGCGGCGTCTCTGGTTGCATTTGCACTAGCTTTTGCCGCATCCCGGGCTGCATCTGCGTCGTTTCTGGCAGCGTCCCTGGCTGCATGTGCGGCATCGTTGTCATTGTCATCCGCGTCGTCGTTGTCTTTCGCGTTGTCGTTGTCTTTCGCCTCGTCGTTGTCTTTCGCCTTGTCGTTGTCTTTCGCCTTGTCGTTGTCTTTCACCTTGTCGTTGTCTTTCGCCTTGTCGTTGTCTTTCGCCTTGTCGTTGTCTTTCTCCTTGTCGTTGTCTTTCGCCTTGTCGTTGTCTTTCGCCTTGTCGTTGTCTTTCGCCTTGTCGTTGTCTTTCGCCTTGTCGTTGTCTTTCGCCTTGTCGTTGTCTTTCGCCTTGTCGTTGTCTTTCGCCTTGTCG
>NZ_JBFUIC010000395.1:0-3366 GCF_056402075.1 Pseudomonas sp. P4_C3 | reverse complement strand
CGTCAAATCAGTCCCAACGAATGCGCGCCCCATTTGAAAGCTGTTTTCAACATCTTTAACTCGGCCCCCATGTTGCAATTTCTTGAAAAGCTCACAGGCATCGAAGGTTTGATACCCGATCCCTACTTTGTCGGTGGCGGCCTGCATGAAACCAAAAGCGGTGGTTTCCTGGGGGTGCACTCGGACTTCAGGCTCAACAAAAAGCTTAATGTCGAGCGCCGACTGAATATCATAATTTATCTGACTGAAGACTGGCGAGAGGAATACGGCGGCAACCTGGAACTTTGGGATGTCGACATGAAGACCTGCCTTAAAAAAATCCTGCCGATTTACAATCGTTGTGTCATTTTCAATACGGACAAAGACAGTAATCATGGGCACCCAGAGCCCTTGACGACTCCAGAGCACATCACCCGCAGGTCTATAGCACTTTATTACTACACCGCAGGAACCATGGTGATCGATCCTGCACAAAGAAACAAAACCCACTACAAACCAAGGCCAAAAGATCGCTTTAGCCTAAAGTACTACATGAATAAACTAATCAAGAAGAAAAACTAAACGGTATCGCCAGACGATCGAGTTCGTGCTTTTTTGAGCGTTAGCTCGCCAATCCGGATATGCCCCCATGCTCAGTTACAGCGTCGATCAAATGGCCCATGGGGGCGCAGGGTCCTGGCAATTATGGAGACGCTAAAGGTTATAGCCGCTAGTCCTCAAAACGCCCCGTGGTATCTCGATCGCGTTCGTAGTGTCGTGTGAGCGGAAACGGCGGCAACCAGGCCTCGCGACGCACGATCCAGCTCTCGTAGGTTGGGGTCAGTTGGTCTGGGGCATCGAGGGATCCGAGGTTCACTTCGATTTCGTCTGCGCTGCGCGAGAATACGGACGAACCGCAGTGCGGACAGAAATGCCGCCCGGCGTAGTCACGGGTTTCGCCTTCGATCGTCACCGCATCCTGATGAAATATCGCGGACGCATGAAACAGCGCCCCGTGATGCTTGCGGCAGTCGAGACAGTGACAAACGCCAACCCGGAACGGGCGCCCCGTCGCGACAAGGCGCACCTTGCCGCACAAACAACCACCGGTGAATTGGTCCATGCGGTGTCTCCTCCAAGCTGTCCGAAACGGAGTATCAGCGTGGAAACAGGAACGTCACGGCAGCGCGAAAGCCCCAGCCTTGCGGGCCGTCCTCCGGACTGTCGAGCCAGTAGCGCGGGCCGGCCTGCACCGTCAGCGGTTGGCCGCCGATTCTCAACAGTTGGGTGACCGTCAGGTTGACCGGTACCGACCATTCGCGCGATTGCCAATTGTAGGTCGACTCGGTGTTCACCCCGTAGGTCGTGTACGTATGAGTGGTGTACGAGAGGAAGGGTTGCAGGAAGGTCTGGTTGACCTTTTCCTTGTCGTCTGGCGGGCTGCCGTCCAGGCCCCAGATATGGTTGGCCAGAATGCCTCGGGTCCAGCCATTGGACTGTTTCAACGCCACCGCCGTCGGGCCGAGGCCCCATTGCTCGCTGCTGAGCAATTCGTCACTGCCGGTCGGTATCAACAACGCCGGGCCGCCGCCGAGTATCCAGCCACTGTCCGTGGGCTTGGTCGGCGAGAAGAAAAAACTCTGGGTGATATCGCCGGTGCCGGATTTGTCCGCCGCGCCATTGGGGGCCAGGCCGTGCTGGTCGATGACCGGCAGAATGGTGCGAGAGATGAGGTTCCAGTCTTCGTTCAAGGCAAACGGCAGCACAGGCTGGATATTGGTGACGCTGTGCATGCCCTCCCCGGTCGGCCCCATCTTCTGGTCCCAGTTGTACTGCACCGGCAGGCTGTACATCGCCGCGACCGGGTTGAGGGCTTTCTTCGCCAGCTCTGCCGAATCGTCGGCCTGAGCCAGCGGGATGAAGCCCAACGCAACGACGAGTGTCGACGCGGTACACATCCATCGTTCTTTCAAATCCATCTCACTCACCTGTAGACGCCAAAACCGGCGTTGCAAAGGGTTAGCGTAGGCAACTGTGATCGATGTGCAATTTTTCCTGGCCGCGTGTTTAACAGTTTTTGAGAGTTATTGATTCGGATTATCCCGCTGCTACAGGCAGCATTCGGCCCGCATTGGACGGCGTGCAAGCACCTGCTTTGCGTAACCGACTGGCAAGTACCAATGCCTGGATACAAGGCACCCGGACCAATGCCCGGGGCCAGGTCGGAACCCGAATGACAACTTTCATCACTTGAGAACCAAATACATGGGCATGTCGAATAAATGGATTGCGGGTATAGCTTTGAGTTGTGTATTTCAGGTCGGCTGTGTCTCGAAAGTGGCGCAGCAAGAGCAATACTCAGGCTTCCTGGGCAATTACCAGGGCCTGGAGGAGCAAACTACGCCGAGTGAGCAGAAAGTATTGCGCTGGGTATCGCCAGGGTTCGATCCTCGCGCGTACTCCACTGTGGTGTTCAGGCAGATGGAGCTGTATCCCGCGCCGCAGCCGAGCGCGCGCGTCAGCCTGAAGACGCTGCAAGACCTGCAATTGATGGCCAGCAACAGCGTCAAGACCGCCTTTGCCCAGCGCTACACGATCGTCCCCTATGCGCAGTTGGTACCGACCGATTCGCGATCGCTGATCCTGCAAGCGGCGATCACTCACGTCAGCGCCAACAACGAAGGCATGCACTGGTATGAGGCTGTTCCAATCGGGGCCATTGTCGGGGCGACACAAGCAGCCACCGGGCATCGGGATCAGACTGCCGAGATGTACATCGAAGCCAACCTGATCGATGCCAAAACCGGTATGCCGGTCGCGAAGATCGTGCGCAAGGTATTCGGCGAGACCATCAAGAATGCCGAACAGCCGATTGTTGCCAATGACTTCAAGGTTGCACTCAAAGGCATGACCGACGATATGCAGGCCCTCCTCCTCAAGCGTTGACGCTCAGGTAAACCCCATCGCAAGCAGACCGGCATGGGGTTTCAATGTGATGCCCCGCCGTGTTTTCCCTCTGACAAACCGTTAGCCGTGCCGACGCCTGACGTGAGACTCAATGATGAAAATACTGGCCCATACCTTAGCGCTCGTTACGATGTTGCTGAGCACCAGCTCTGATCCAGTTCGCCAAACGACTAAAGGGTTACTGGCGGGGCATCGTGAGCCGGGTTCGCTGGCCGATGCACACCGGTCAGTTGGAAGGAATAAACAATCGAATAAAGGTCATCAAGCGGATGGCGTACGGTTACCGGGATAGCGAGTTCTTTTTCATGAAGATCAAGAGCGTCTTTCCCGGTAATCCGTGAAGAACCAAAAAAAAGCCCCGGGCCCTTCATGAAAGGACTCGGGGCAAAGCGTAGAACGAGAGGTGAGGATCGTTTACGC
>NZ_JBFUIC010000394.1:0-3390 GCF_056402075.1 Pseudomonas sp. P4_C3 | reverse complement strand
CCGAGCACGGAGCGGCGAGTCCGGCGCTGGGAGCATGGAGCCAGCCCGGATGAAGTGAAGGTAAAGCTGGGGAAAATCCTCCAAGGCGCTGACCCTCCACATTCTGAGGCGGCGGTTCAAACACTGTTACACGACGCCGGATTCGGGGACGCGACTCGTTTCTTCCGCAGCCTGTTCTGGAGTGCTTGGTTGACGTGCAAAATGGTTTGAACCTGGACGCGACAGACAGTTTCTGGCCGGTTTCTGCCTACCGTGACGGGCAGAAACCGACCCAGGCTGCCGGTCATTTGTGTCTACAGCAGCAAGGACGATTCAGGTTGAAAATATGAGTAACGAAAGTCCACACACCAACGCCGAGCGTCTTCGTATTCCTCGCATTGTCTGGACGTTGGGTTTTGTCAGCCTTTTCATGGACCTGTCTTCTGAGTTGGTACACAGCTTGCTGCCGGTGTTTCTGGTTACGACATTGGGTGCGAGTGCATTGACCGTCGGGGTGATCGAGGGGATTGCCGAGTCGACCGCCATGCTCGTCAAGATTTTCTCCGGTGCTTTCAGCGATTTTATCGGGCGGCGCAAAGGATTGCTTTTGCTTGGATATGGTTTAGCCGCGTTGTCCAAACCCCTTTTTCCTCTGGCTCACTCGGTTGAAGTTTTCTTTACAGCGCGTTTTCTGGATCGAATTGGCAAAGGCATTCGAGGGGCACCACGAGATGCTCTGATCGCAGATGTGGCGCCACCAGAAATCCGTGGCGCCTGTTTTGGGCTGCGGCAGTCGATGGATACCGTCGGGGCTGTTCTTGGCCCTGCTCTGGCCATCGTGCTCATGTTATGGCTCGCAGATATACAGCTAGTCCTGTGGTTTGCAGTTATTCCGGCAGCAGTGGCGGTGGTTCTCATTGTCACAGGAGTAAAAGAACCCACACACCTCCCGACCGAACACACATTTCGATCTCCAATTCACTGGAGAGTCGTTGACGACTTCTCTTCCGGGTATTGGTGGATCGTCATCATTGGAGGGGTGTTTACGCTGGCTCGTTTCAGCGAGGCATTTCTGGTACTACGAGCGCAACAGACAGGCCTGTTGGTCGCCTGGATTCCGCTGGTGATGGTGGTCATGGCGCTTTTCTATACGTTGTCCGCTTACCCGGCCGGCTGGCTATCCGATCGGATCAGTCGAGCGAAGTTGCTCTATGTGGGGATGGTCTTGCTCGTCTTGGCGGATCTGCTACTGGCTCAATCCAGTTCTGTAATCATGATGATGCTGGGCGTTGCCTTGTGGGGGCTTCATATGGGGTTCAGTCAAGGCATTCTTGCGTCGTTGGTGGCCGACAATGCCCCCCATGCGCTCAAGGGCACCGCGTTCGGTATTTTCAATTTGGTCAGTGGTGTATGCATGCTGATCGCCAGTGTTCTTGCGGGCTGGCTATGGCAGCACTTTGGGGCAGGCAGCACGTTCCTCATGGGGGCGTTGCTTGCCGCAACGGCTCTGCTCATATTGTTGTTCAAGCAGCAGTAAGGTGTCCCGTGGTGTATTCACATCGGTCTGTGTCGACGTCAGCGTGACAAGGGATAGGGGATGATAGGCACGCACTTCCAAAACGGAGCCTATCCAAAGCGGTGAAGTACGCCCGTTCGTGAGCTCGAAATCGACGACCCACACTCGAAGCGGTTAAGAAGGGAGAGGAGTGTTTTTGGGTTGAAAGCATTAATAATCGACCGATTAATAATAGTCTACGCTCAACACAAACGGCTTGTCGATGGGCGTTGAAAAGGGGGGGTAGGTCAATCACATGAAGGACAGGTGCCGTATGGGCATCGACCTGGAAAGGTGAGTGCTGGCAATGAAGTATCCCGCTTATTTACGCCAATGATGCACACGGGAGGCGTTGATTGCACCCAGGCAGCTTTTGCGCACGACGCAACATGACGTTGCGCCATGTCCATATTCTCTCGGTGGGGCGTGCCGCCTATTTTGTGACCTGACAAACATCAGGCGGGTGACCTTTATTGGAAAGTCACCGCTGTCGAACCTCAGGAGTTCATGGCATGAGCGTTTCAACAAGCGGCACAGCAGCGGCGATAACAAAAGCTTCAATGACGAGGGGAATGGTGCTTCTCTTTGCGTTTTGTTGTGGTGCGATCGTGGCCAACATCTATTACGCGCAACCCATTATCAGCTTGATCGCCCCGGATATCGGCATGTCGAATGGCAGCGCCAGCTTTATCGTATCGCTGACTCAAATTGGTTACGCACTCGGATTGTTTTTCCTGGTTCCCTTGGCGGACCTCATGGAAAACCGCCGACTGATGATCGCGACGATCGTGGTTACAATCTTCAGCCTGATCGCCGCTGGTTTGGCCAGGCAGCCGAGTGTGTTTCTTGTCGTCTCGGCACTCATCGGTTTCAGCTCGGTCTCCGTGCAAATGCTGATTCCATTGGCCGCGCATCTGGCGCCGGAAGAGTCTCGCGGCCGAGTGGTGGGAGGGATCATGGGGGGCTTGCTGTTGGGGATCCTGCTTGCGCGGCCGCTGTCGAGCCTGGTTGCTGACCATTTTGGTTGGCGGGCAGTATTTATCGGCGCGGCTGCGTTGATGCTCGTCATCTCCATGGTGATCGGCATGACCATGCCCAAATGGCAACCGACCCATCGCGCGTCGTATGGTCAGTTGCTGAAGTCCCTTGGACAACTGTTTTGCCGCGAGCCGGTATTGCGTCAGCGAGCGCTCTATCAAGGGTTGATGTTTGCCGCGTTCAGTTTGTTCTGGACTGCTGTCCCCCTGGTGTTGAGCCGGGAGTTCGGCCTCACGCAAAGTCAGATTGCGATTTTCTCTCTGGTCGGCGCCATCGGCGCAATCGCCGCACCTATCAGTGGTCGACTCGCCGATGCAGGGCACACTCGACGAGCCTCACAGTTGGCCATGATATTGGGCGCAGTGAGTTTCCTGCCGGCCTTCATCAATCCTTTTTACGGTGTGATCGGGTTAGCGGTTACGGGTATCGCGCTGGATTTTGCCGTGCAGATGAACATGGTGCTTGGGCAACGAGCCGTCTACGCCTTGGGCACTGCCAACCGAGGCCGTCTGAATGCGTTGTACATGATCAGCATCTTCATTGGCGGGGCGATCGGCTCCTCGGTGGCCAGCTCGCTTTATGAACACTTCAGCTGGTTGGCGATTGCCGCCGTCGGAAGTGCATTGTCACTGGCCACTCTGACCGCGTTCTTGATGGTGTCCCGTAGAAGCGGGCAGACCCACTGAGTAAATCCGTCGCCTGGACAAGTGATTGGGGAGGGCGCCCCAAGTTAGTTATCAAATCCAATCAGTGAAATAGGCGCACCGTTCCCAGTCAGCGCCCAGTTCAGCCTCAAGCCCATCGATCATCCGAGTTAC
>NZ_JBFUIC010000393.1:0-3410 GCF_056402075.1 Pseudomonas sp. P4_C3 | reverse complement strand
ACCATGGACAGGTCAGAGTTGGGAATGATGATCGTTTCAATGATCGGGTTGTTCGGCTTTGCTTCGTTTATTTTTGAATACTTGAGTGCCAGGCGCTCAAAGAAAAGTAAGCCGCAGTGATTTTCACAGTGGTCAAAAAAAGGACAGATGACGCTGAGCGACGTCTGTCCCTTCTTTGCATCAGCAATGCCGCGACCAGAAACCTCTCGCGATGGCTAACGCCAATCCGTTAAGCGTGACACTGAACATGTGGCGAGTGAACAATGCCTCGGTCCGACACCGGCTATCTTGAATTTGGCTTTTTCACCAAAAAATTAGTGTTTCGCCATAAAGTCGCTGTCCTGTTAGCGTTTTTCTCGCCTCCGTAAAGGATTTCGTCTCCTGGCAGACGATTGGCGCACCTGTTGCCCGCGCATACGCCTGCGCGGCAAATCCTTGCAATACACATATCACTTCAATTCGGCCATGCCTGAAGCCATGGCCGCAGAGCCCTCCTAGACTCGATCCCTATCGCCCTATGCGATCGACCCCAGGACGATTTCGGTGGTTATAGTGTTGATTCAAATATTTTAGTAGGTATAGTAACCACAAGCACACCACAAGGAGGTGATGTGAATAGCCGATTTTTGATAAGCCAAATCATTGCGGACGGTTGGTATCTGGTACGTATCAGAGGCAGCCATCATCACTTCAAGCATCCGACCAAGCCGGGCTTGGTGACGGTCCCTCATCCCAAAAAAGATCTGCTGAAGAAAACGGCCATCAGTATTTTGCAACAGGCGCTGCTCTAACGAGCCCGATGCGCTGAGTCCTCGGAGGACAATGAACATGCTGTACCCAATTGCAATTTCAATGGGCGACGACGAGCACGCCTGGGGCGTGGAAGTCCCCGACATTCCGGGCTGCTTTTCCGCGGGGGAAGATCTGGACGACGCGATGGCCATGGCCCGAGAAGCCATTGAGGGCCATTTCGAGATTCTGGCCGAAGATGGTTCACCCATTCCGTCTGCCAACAAAGTGACCCTGCATGCAGCTAATCCGAAGTACGCGGGCTGTGCGTGGGCACTGGTGGACATCGACGTCACTAAATACCTGGGCAAGGCCCAGAAGCTGAACATCACACTACCCGGCTACCTGCTCAACCGAATCGATGAGTACGTGCTGCACCACCCGGAAGAGAAAAGCCGTTCGGGTTTTTTGGCGTCGGCTGCTCTCAAGGTGCTGCAGCAAGGCTGATGACCCTATTACATTGATATATCAACCGGCCCCAAGTGGCCGGTTTTTTTATGGGCGGGAATTTAGTGAAGCGCTGCAGGCAATTTTCAAGAAAAAGCCGCGTCCTACACGACACTAGGAATTGTCCGTACACTTGCGCATTGCTGTGCCTTTGTCATGAGCCCTAAAGTCCGAGCGCGCCCAAATGGCGTATCGGGTTTGGCGACTCGATGTCAGCGGCATAGGAACCTTCGAGCTTAACTCGGAGCGTTTTTAATCGCACTTGGCTGCCTTTTTTCGGTAGCTGTGCGTGGGAGACCTTCGGGTCTGCCGGTTTTGCCGTTGCCCGGTTCGCCAACCCGCGTACAGCCACCACCCTAATGAGATGGTCAGCCCAGTACGGGAACCCCGTTAAATCTAAACTTACCGGGCTTCTCACTGATTTGCGGAGACCTCTCATGGATATCTTGGACTTGCTCGGCCTGGATATTGGAAAAAGCACCTTTCATCTCATAGGGCACGACCCCGAAAGGGACTGCTACGCAGTCCAACGGGAGCAAGCTCCCTCGCCACGGGTTGCCATCACTCACGGGAAAATTGTGCTGTCATGTGAACAATCCCATGAGAGGTCCCAAACATGAMCCAAAACATCTACGACGACCCTAAATTCTTCCAGGGCTACAGCCAGATGGCCCGCTCCATCGGCGGTCTCGATGCCGCGCCGGAATGGCCTGCACTGAAGGCCATGCTGCCGCCAATGCAGGGTCTGAAGGTAGTGGATCTCGCTTGCGGCTACGGTTGGTTTTGTCGCTGGGCCAGTGAGCATGGCGCCGAAAGCGTGCTCGGCCTGGATGTTTCGCAGAAGATGCTGGAGCAGGCGCGCAAAACCAGATCCGCTTCGAACATCCGTTATGAGCGCGCCGATCTGGAGCAACTCAATCTGCCCACCGCCAGTTTCGATCTGGCCTACAGCTCCCTGGCGCTGCATTACATCAAGGACTTGCCGGGGTTGTTCGCCAGTGTCCACGCAGCCCTCAAACCCGGTTCGCATTTCGTGTTTTCCATCGAACATCCGATCTTCATGGCACCGCGTAATCCTGGCTGGATCATCGATGCCCAAGGCAGCAAGAGCTGGCCCGTGGACGCTTATCAGAGTGAAGGCGAGCGCGTGACCAATTGGCTGGCGGACGGTGTGATCAAACAGCACCGCACCATTGGCACGTTGCTCAACACGCTGATTGGCGCTGGATTCAGCATTCAGCACGTCGACGAATGGGGGCCGAGCGATGCCGAGGTGGCGGCGCAACCGGCCCTTGCCGAAGAGCGGGAGCGGCCCATGATGATGTTGGTCGGCGCTCAGCGTTGATGGATAAAAAAGGGACGGATAAGTCTGTCGCTTTTTCGCATCAGCGGGTTGCGACGATAAACAGTCGTGGGAACGGCAACAGCACCGAACCATCGGCCAAAGCCGGATACGCCTGTTCGATAGCCGCTTGATACCGCTTCAGATACTGCGCCCGTTCCGCTTCGTCCAGCGGGTCGAGGAACGGCCGCAACCCGCTGCCCTTGAACCACTCGACGACACCCGACGCACCGTCCGCGAGCGGATGATGATAGGTGGTGCGCCACACATCGACGCGGGCGCAGTGGGGCTTCAACATCGAGTAATAGCCACCGGCATCAGCCATTTCCGTGCGTTGCCCGGCAGCACCGGCCAGTTTGGTGGCCCAAGGGCCATGAGCTGCCACTTCGCGCATTAAACGGTGTGAAGGCTCATTGAGGTTGTCCGGCATCTGAATGCCCAAGGTGCCACCCGGTGCAAGCTTGTTCACCAGCGAAGGCAACAACGTCGCGTGATCAGGCAGCCACTGCAATACCGCGTTGGCAAATATCACATCGAACGGGCCAGTGCCGCTCCAGCTATCAATGTCCGCGATGTCGAAACGTACTTGCGGCAGACGCTTGCGGGCGGCTTCGATCATGTCGGTCGAACTGTCCAGCCCCTGCACCGAGGCGCCGGCAAAGCGCTCCACCAGCAACTCGGTGGAGTTACCAGGCCCGCAACCGATGTCGACGGCCGTACGCACGTCCCCGGCAGGAATGGCCGCCAGCAGGTCACGGGCGGGACGGGTGCGTTCATCTTCAAAAGCGACGTACTGTTTGGCGGACCAACTCATTGCGGTCTCCTGTCGGTG
>NZ_JBFUIC010000392.1:0-3419 GCF_056402075.1 Pseudomonas sp. P4_C3 | reverse complement strand
ATACAGTCCTGTGCTGCCTGGGGCAGCATGGGCACGTAAATCGGATACTGCGGCATCAGTTCGGCGAGAAAGGTGCGGCTCTGCAGGCCGCAAAGCCGTTCGGCCTCGACGTAGGGCAAGTCGAAGAAATGCTTGCCCACGGCATCCCAAAATGGCGAGTGGCCTTCATCACTGCTGTAGCCGACGATTTCGGTGATCACCGTTTCGGAAAAACGCCGGGCGTGGGCGGCGATGAACAACAGGCGCGCCCGCGACAGTAGTTCGGAATGCGCGCTGCGCACACGCGCGGCATCGATATGGAAGCCCCGCAGCAAGGTGTGGCCACTGAGATCGTGACACAACGACAAGGCCGGTACGCCGTGCTCGATGTTCAGTTCCCTCGAGGCACTGGTGAAGTGCCGGTTGCGCAGGCTGTAGAACGGCTCGTTGAACCCCGCCGTGGCGAGGATTTCCGAGCAGCCGACCAGGTGCTGCGTCGTCAGGTCTTCGAGTACAAAGAAATAGTTTTCCGGGCCATGAACATCAACGTCCTTTTCGAACGACGCACACGAATCGAGGATTTTTCCGCGCAACCGTTCGCTATCGTCAGGCAGGGATGTAACGCCCACGAGGCTTTCACGAGCCAGCCTCTGCAACTGGGGCAGGTCGGCTGACTCGACTGGACGCAAGACCAGCATGGAGACACTCCTGTATTAAACGATTCGGCGGTTTGAGCCGAACCTGACTTTCACTGTCGGTTTTTCCACATATTCAATCGGTGGTCGTCTGAACGTTGTCAGGCGCCACTCTTTTTCTTGTCAGATGTTTTTTGGAATGGACCGGGTTAAACAAGAAACGGGCGATTCGGCCGCAGGCGATGCCTGGCCAGGCGCATTGATCGGGTATTCGAGAAAGGGCATCCGGGCTCCTGCTGGATGAGTGTGGAACATGTTTTAACAGTCCGTTGAAAGGAGTATTTAATTATCGCGTCCTGCCTGTCTAGTGAATTTTCGCGTGGTCTGGCCGTGCCCGAAAAAGGGGCGAAGTGCCTGTACCAAGGGACTACGCCGATGTCGTAAAGTCTTGTAGGTGATTGCCTTGGTTGCGGTCAGCCATAACAGAAAACCTGGCAGGAAATGACTGAAGGATCCGTTTCAGGCAGGAAAATTAAACACCACCCAGGGCTGCTTTGTTGCGGCACAATTGCGCGATGGCGGTCACCTGACGCCGTCGTTCCTTTCCATCTTTAGAGTGATTGCTGGTGCAGGCGACCCGTTTAACCCTGATTTGTCATGCTCGAACCGTCGCACAGAAATTGGCGCGTTTTCCTCTGGACGAGCCTTTGGAGATGGATTGGCAAGCGCTCAGGCTTTCCCGTGGCAATCAGTTCAAGGGCGCTCCACGCCTCGTCTGCGGCCCGGAGTTGCGCACTCGGCAAACCGCTGAACTGTTCGGCAGCGCATCGGAGATTGTTGACGCGTTGAAGGACTGCGACTTCGGGCGCTGGGGCGGTGAGCGCATCGGCGATCTGCAAAAAAACGATTCCGAAGCGCTCCAGCATTGGCTGGGCGACCCGGCTTCGGCACCCCACGGTGGCGAGTCGCTGGTGCAACTGGGCGAGCGCGTGGGCGCGTGGTTGACCACGTTGCAGTCGACGCCAGGGCACATCGTTGCCATTACCCATCCCTTCGTCATCCGCGCCGCACTCACGCAGGTGTTGCAAGGCGTATCGTCCGGCCTGATCGACGTCGAACCCCTGTCGGCGGTCGAGTTGAGATTCCATGGCCGCTGGCGGCTGCGCTTGCCGGGCACCGGGCCCGAGGACTTGCTGTGATGAAAAAGCTCCTGGTCATCGGTATCGGTGCTGGCAATCCCGACTACATCACAATGCAAGCGGTGAAGGCGCTGAATCAGGTCGACGTTTTTTTTCTCATGGACAAGGGCGAGAGCAAGAACAAACTCATCGATTTGCGCCGCGAAATCTGTTCACGCTACATCACCCACCACGCTTACCGTTTTGTCGAAGCCCACAACCCGGAGCGCGAGCGCGGTGAAGTGGACTACAAAACCAGTGTCGACGACCTGAACCTGGCCAGGCAGCAGACCTTCGAACGGCTGATCAACGATGAAATGTCCGACGGCCAGAGTGGTGGTTTTCTGGTGTGGGGCGATCCGGCGCTGTACGACAGCACCATTCGCATCTTGCAGGCGATCCAGGTCTCAGGCGCCTGTGCGTTCGAGTTCGAGGTGATCCCCGGCATTACCAGCGTCCAGGCGTTGGCGGCACAGCACAAGGTGCCGCTCAACCAGATTGGCCGCTCGGTTGAAATCACCACGGGCCGGCGTTTGGCGGCAGGGCAGGTGAGCGATGCCGACAGCCTGGTGGTGATGCTCGATGCCCAGGATGCTTACCATCAGGTGGTGGATCAGGACACCGAGATTTACTGGGGCGCCTATTTGGGGACGCCGGATGAAATCCTGATCAGCGGCAAGCTCAAGGATGTGGCGGATGACATCGAACGGGTGCGCAAGGCGGCGCGGCTGGCCAATGGCTGGATCATGGATACCTATTTGTTGCGAAAACCTTGAGCGGTAAGGTGACCGGGCTGACGTCTTCGCGGGCAAGTCGGATCGCCTCAAAAACCAGCACTGCCCCCACGCCCAAACCGCTCCCGATACACCGACGGCGGCACGCCAACCACCGTTCGAAAGGCCACCCGGAAGCTTTCCACCGAACGATAACCACAACGTTCGGCTATCTGCTCGGTGTTCTGGTCGCTGCTTTCCAGCAGTTCGCGGGCGCGGCCCAGACGTTCATGCTGCAACCAGGTTTTTGGTGACTGGCCACTGGCTTCGGTGAAGCGGCGCAGGAACGTGCGTTCGCTCATGGCGGCTTCGCTGGCCAGGTCGCGCACCTCCAGCGGCTCGTGCAAACGCTCACGTGCCCACTGCATGACGCGGGAAAGATCGCTGCGCGGTGTGGGACTGACCGGCGTCGGAATGAATTGCGCCTGGCCACCGCTGCGTTGCGGCGACGTGACCAGGCGTCGGGCCACGGAGTTGGCCACCTGCGTGCCGAAATCCCGTGCCACCAGATGCAGGCAGGCATCGATGCCTGCCGCGCTGCCGGCGGAGGTGATCAATTGGCCGGAATCGACATACAACACGTCCGGGTCCACCAGGATGCCGGGAAACCGCTCGGCCAGTTCCGAGGTATAGCGCCAGTGCGTGGTCGCGCCGCGCCCGTCGAGCAAGCCGGTGGCGGCGAGGACGAAAACACCGGAGCAGATCGACAGCAACCGCGCCCCCCGCGCATGGGCCTGGCGCAGTGCGGCGATCAACTCCACAGGCACTGCGGCGCTGCGGTCGCGCCAGCCGGGAATGATGATGGTCCGCGCGTCGGCGAGCATTTCCATGCCGCCATCGGCCAGGACCTGGAT
>NZ_JBFUIC010000391.1:0-3420 GCF_056402075.1 Pseudomonas sp. P4_C3 | reverse complement strand
GTCGCGCATATACCACAGACATTGCCATTGCCCGGCGGATGAATAGCGCTGTAACGGTTGTAGTGATCCTTGACAGTTTCTCCGCAAGCCTGCGTGATTCCGGCAAGCGTAGAGCTACTTTTGAATAGATGTGTAGTCAGGTTCTTCAGCTCGGCATTTACTGCCTCTGGAATCTCCTGTGTCGCGGCAATGGGATCTGTGAAGAGTTGCCTCACGCTAGACGCCGTGCGGATCCCAAGATAGAGCTGATACCTGCCCTCATCATCAAGAGCTCTAATAGTGACTGCGAGTGCCTGAAAACGAGCATCCGTAGCGGGATTTGCTTGAACTGCACTCCAAAGCCCATAGGGGAGGGTTGATTCATCGATGGTTCGCCCGGAACAACTAGCAAGGAACACTTCACGCACAAGTGCGTTTAGGCCTCTAAATACAGCGCTCGGGGCAAGGCCTGCTCTTACGGGAAGTAACATCAGACCTCCAAGCGCTGTAGTAAATAGGCGCGCTCCATCGACTCGCCAAGCTGCTCTTCGATCCATTGTCGCTTGTGAGCGTTATCCATATTTACGTCATTAAGGTGGCTGCGAATTTCATCAACTGCTGTTTGTGATATCGCAGATCGGAGGCCGAAGAATTTCTTAATTAGGACTTCAAACGAAGCCCCAAAGGTTTCGCTGGATGGCGAGGCCATGGCTGACTGGCCATCAATCCTCTCGAATCGATAGACAGCCTCGCGATGCAAGGACGAAATCAAGAATGGTGAGTGTGTTGAAATCAACGCTTGCGAGGTAACTAGCCCGCGACCTGCCTGCTCAAACCCCAAGTGATAACGGGTGCGCCAGCTCGGGTTTAGATGCGTTTCGGGTTCGTCGAATATGAATAATGATTCGGCGTCGCCAAAAAGCCTTACCGCACCAATCGTATGGAGCAGCTGAGCTTCTCCGTCACTCAAATCGTCGATTGGTGCAAAGTGCTCTCCATCAGACAGCTCCAGCTCGACCACAGTAAGCGGCAGCTTACCCTTAAGCGGTTTTTTGACATGTTCGTCTAAAGCGTCATCCCGAAGTACTTTTCGTATATTGGGCGACCATTGCCCAACGCCTAACAATTGCAACTTGTAGAGTTTCCAGAATAATCGGGCGGGATCACGATATGTTTCTCTTAGCTGCTCGACGACATTAGGGATCATGAAATCGATCGTGATTTCGGCGCGCAGATAATCGAGTTCGTACAGCTCATACTGTTCATCTGTAGTCCGGGTCGATAGACCTCGTATGCTCCCGTCCCCCACTGCGCGTACTAGCTGTTTGAGATCTTCGATGCTGTCTTGCTCAACAGGGACGCGCCGCAAATCGTAATGCAGAACTACTTTGCGAGGATGCTTCATTCGGATCTCTGGCCACAGCAGGTCGCGCTCGGCATCACTTAATAACCCAAGGGCCGTAACCACCAAATTGGTGCAGTCGTAGTCTAGAAAAAGTGAGCTTGGTAGTGGCGTGTCAGCTTCTCGCGTGCGCAGTGGATCATCCAAGTCGCTCGTCGATGGAGCACCGAATATACCTGGAAAACGCCTTCTGTACTTATAGTTGATCTGTTCGTAAACGACCGCATCGACATTAGGTTGCGCCAACTCGATACGACGTCGAGACCTAGTGCTCATTACGTCAAAGTACTGTAAGGCATTGCGCATGAAGGAGCGTTGGAGGTTCTCGTTTAAACCGGAGGCATAACCTATCAAACGAGGTAAAGGCAGCTCCGCGAGTACGCAGTCTTCCCCATGTGACCATTGCGCTGTAACGTCATTTAAATCATTGGCGACTGCAGATATGAAAACACTGCGGCTGACCAAAATTGACTGGTTAGCTTCAAGTTGTACCGTATAGCGTTTTAGTCGTTCTCTATCATGGTCATCGTCTGACCACTCATAGCTCAGATTGAAGCGATAATTTAGGATTTTTCGAACGCGAAAGTCTGTTCGCTTCCTTCGCTCCAGATAGGCAAAGACTTCTGCGATGAGCTCCATCAGCTGCGACTTGCCTGACCCATTCAAACCAATAAGTGCGATTATTTTTCCTGGGGCATCAGAAAAGTCAAACCGCTGATTAGCCAGTCCCTTGTACTGACCAATTAGTTCGAAGTGCAGAAGCTTCATTTCGGCTTACCTGCTCCACTTATAACTGACCGAGGCTTGATTGATCTGATTGTTTTGCTGCGCATTATCGAATAACTCAAGAGCTCGCAGACTAGGCGAGAGGAATCAGATTGCTGTGAATGGGCAGTCGCAAGCTGCCCCGAAGGCCTAAGCATAGGAATGCTCGAGAATAAGCTTTGGCTTATGTGGTCGACACGCTGCGGCATCAGGCGTTTTTCCTTCCGCGTTTGTCCTTGGAAGTAGCAACGCGTTGGGCTTTGATGCGCTCCAGCAGCACGTTGGCGGGTTCGTCGTTCGGGTCTTGGGGCACCAGTTCACCGCGGAAGGCTTTGGCCAGGATGCTTTGGGTCAAGAGGTCGATACGGGTTTTGGCCGAGGCGACTTTGGCTTCCAGTTGGTCGGCGAAGGCGAAGAGTTGTTCTACGCGACGGACGATTTCGGCTTGTTCATCAAGAGAGGGGAGCGGAACATCAATAGCTGAAAGTTGCTGCTTGTTAACAAACTGGGTAGCCCCGCCACGATAAAGACTTTCGTAATAACCTTGGTGCCTCAAGAGCTCAAGATACATGCGTAGGAAGTCAGCTGAAATCGTGTCGGAAGGCCTGATAAGAAAAATATTCCAGGCAATCAAGTAGTCGGTCGCTTCCTTTATAACAACTGACCTGCCGATGGTTCCAATGTTTGTAAACAGAATTGAACCTTGAGGAGGACAGTACTTGTCTCTGTATTGTTCAAAGAGATTGGAGTTGACGAACCGTGCATCGTGAAAAAGCACTTCCCCAGAAGTTATATGCTTAGCCTGCAGTATTGGAAATCCTGTTTCAGAGTATTCAATTTTCTCAGCGGATGTATTGACTCCTTGATGTAGTCGCTTTGAGAGCTCACCTAATGTGTTACTGCTCCAGGGAGCGGGCATACTGATCTCGCGCCACTCATCTGTCAGCCGCCCAGATACCGCGGCGTCGAGAATAGATTGCCGGAAACGTTTGAGTAGGGCGGGTATGGCATCGATGCGGACTTTGAGTGTGTCGACCTGGCTTAGCAGCTCATCAAGCTTTTGGGCTATACGGGTTTGTTCTGCACGGGATGGGATAGGTATTTTGTATTTACGAATATCAGCACTATTCACAGCCGGATATAGCGCACCTTGGACTTTTTCGCACATGGCTTCGACAAAATGTGCTGACCGTACAGCAGCAAAAATCCATCTCGGTTCGACCTCAACTGGCTTCAAAACATCGAACCCGGTTGAAGCAATGCAGTTGTTATGT
>NZ_JBFUIC010000390.1:0-3420 GCF_056402075.1 Pseudomonas sp. P4_C3 | reverse complement strand
GCCATAAATCTGCAGCAATCAAGAGCAACTGCGGTATCCGCACGATCCCTCAGAGCCAGCCGGCATCGTTGCGTGGGAAATATTCCCACACCTAATAGATTAGTGCTGTCAGCCTGAGTGTCAACGACCGAACATCAGGACTAAAGCGCGCGCTGGCCTGGGCCGAGGCAGTGAAACGCATCAGTGCAGGGAAACAGGTGGGTATCAGTAGGTGTGACTGAACAACAGTCCAGCCTCGCCATCCGGGCTGGCGTCGGAAAAACCCTTGACGGCATACAACTGAAACTTCCAGTTCTGATTGAGCTTGTGCGTGAGGAACAGGGTGAGCTCCTTGATCTGGTCGCCCGTGGAAACGACCTTTTGCCGCCAATCGTAGGACACGCCCGCCGCAGTGCGCGCGAACACGGGCATGGCGAAGCCCAGGCCGGCGAATATCGGGTTGTCGAAGTCGGAGCCCGACGGGTCGCCGAATTTTTTCCAGCCCAGAGTGGCGAACCCGGTCACAGGGCCGAAGGCTTTGGCGACGTCGACCTGGGCGGAGTAGTCGGTTTTGCCCGTGCCCAGGCACTTGTCTTCGTCGGCTGTGGGCAACTTGACCTTGCCGATCAGGTCCACGAACAGCCCGCCAACGCTGCCGTCAATCACCGCATAGTCGGCACCGGCGACAGTGTCACCCAAACCGCTTTCCACTTTGCCGCAACCACCGGGCAACGGCTCGCCATCAGGGCCGACCGAAGGATTGGTGATGCGCAGCCAGGGCACGGTGAGCTTGTAGGTCATGGGGCCGGTCTGGTATTTGCCCACCAGTGGGACGTACCAGGTTTCAGAAGTTGTACCGGTGCCATAGTCGCCCCGAGAGTAGTCGGTTCCGATCGAGGTCGAGAAGGTATCGGCCAGGGCCGGCAAGGCCAGGCTGGCAAGCCAACCGACGAGCAGGATGCGCTTGGGGTCCATGTTCACCTCGTGTCTTGCGTCATCGAAGTTCACACGCATGCTTTGTTGCGTGACTTACCAAGCCTAGTTACTTATGACGATAGTGCATCATGACAGCACTGTTTAACCCGACCTGCCGGAGTGATCGACTTTTTCAACCGGTTCAACCTTCTCGACTTTCTCGACTTTCTCGACCTTTTCGACTTTCTCCACCTTCTCGACTTTTTCTGGTCGCTCTACTTTCTCGCCCTTCTCTGGGCGTTCGATTTTTTCGACTTGCTCTACCTTCTCGACTCTATCGACTTTGTCGGGTTGCTCGACCTTCTCGACACGCTCTGACTTGCCGGACCTGTCCACGCTTTCCCTCTGGTCGCCGCCGCCATGACTGTCATTGCCCCCGTGGCGAGTATCTTCGCCGACGCCGCCCTCGCTCCCGGAGCGGCCGCTCCTGTCACTGCCCGAGTTCCCGGAGCTGTTGGAGCCGCCCGAATTGCCCGAGCCACTTGAGTCGTCCGTTTTTTGCTCGCTGCCCCGGAGTCGCCCGTGTTGGTTGCTGGCTGGCGAATCGGAGCGCTCGCGGGGCAATTCGATACGTGTTGCCTGCACGTCCCGCGCACCGGTAAACACGCCGCTGACCCGCACGCGTCGGTCCAGCGCCATTTCTGAAGGCTGCACACCGACAAACACGGTGTCGTGCGCCAGCGTCACATTAAAGCCTCCAACCACCAGATGGCGGTCCTGCCGGCCCTGTACCAGGCCCTCGATCACTGCATTGTGTGCCCGGCCAATGAAAGGCAGGCTCGGGTCGGGGCGGCTTTGGGTCACGTCCAGCTCGCGGCCGGACCACTGGCCGCGCACCAGCATTTCCTGCGCCGCGCCTGAATGATTGCTGAGTTTGAGCCCCTGGAGATAGCCGCTGCGATCCACCGAGCCGATGGCACTGGCTTCCTTGAGGCCGGGCGCCCGGTCGATGCGGCTGGCCACCACTTCGCCACGAGCATCGCGCAGCCCGCTGACCCGTACGGGATCACCCAGGCGCAGACCGGGAGCGACTTGAGCACCGCTGGCCAGGCGTACCGGTTGCCCCATGACGCGCATGGGCATGGATGCGCGCGGCAGGGCTGTCAAGGGGCCTTCGTAGGCGTGCAGGATAGAAATGCGCCCGGCCTCCAGACCTCGCCGGGAGTTGAACGCTTCCACGGCAACCACTTGGCCGACTGCCAGGTGGGTACTGGTGGTGGCAAGGCCGTTCTCGCTGACAGGGACGTTGTTGTTGAAGTGCACTTCCACGCCATTGACGCAGATCGAGGCGAACCCGGTGATGGTGCCGACAATGCCGGTGCCACCGATCCCTCCGTTATCATTGCTGATGCCCGTGCCACCCACGCCGCCTGCAATGGCACCGGTACCGCCAATGCCGCCAGGGCGTTTTTTCAGCGGTGCACCGGTACCGCCGATCCCGCCGTTGTCGGTGTCGATGCCGGTACCGCCCATGCCGCCAGGCGCTGCGCCCGTGCCGCCGGTACCGCCCGGAGCCTGGATGACTGGCACTGCGCTGGTGCCCGCGTCATTCTGGCTGACACAGGCTGGGGCGGCTTGCAGCACAATCGGAAGCCCGAGGCCCAGAGTGAGGGCGATTGCACGAATCAGGCGCAAATTGACGGTCATGGCTTAGGGGCCGTTGGTGAATCGGGATCGGAAGCTTCAGTGTAGAAGTACAATCCGACCGTGATGCGCTGGCGTGGTTCAAGGCTGGGCAGGTCCCGGAACTCCAGTTCGGCGGCGAGTCGGTTGAAACTCAACAGGGCCTGCATTCCCTCGCTGGCAACGGCCTCGCGCAACGCCTCGACGCTCATCGGGGCCAGTGCGTCATAGTGCACGCTGCGTTCAAAAAAGGCCGGACCTTCGCTGCTCAGGTTGTGTACCGCAGCGCAGGCATGATCGTGCAGGTTATGCCCCAGGTAAGCGGTTTTCTCATCGAAGCCCTTTTGTGGCACGAAAGCCTGGGCTTCGAGGTGCACGAGATCTTTTTCGTCAAGGCGCACGACCCCCAGACGCAGCCACTCGTCCAGCACCACCCGCGCCCTGATATCCGTGCTGATCTTCGCCACCAGGGCGTCAAAGGAGCGGTCGCCGCCGACACGGGCCAATCGAGGCAGTGGCAGTGGCTTACCGGCGTCGTTGCAGAAGGGCGCGTTGGCCCAGGCGTTGATCAGTTGCGCTCCGAACGTGATGTTTTCCGGAAGCGTGGAAGCAGCCGGGTCGCTGGTATTGCGCAAGCGTCGTACATCCTTGCGATGCACGCCGGTGAGCAGGCTGATGCGGCTGTCGGTCGGTGCCTTGTCGCCCAGACGGAACTCACGGTCCGCCACTTCGACGAAAACCTCCTTGAGCAGGTCGACAAACACCAGGTAGGTGACGCCTTTGCGCAGCATCAGGCGTACCAGCGGCCGCATGACATGTCGCAAGGCTTTGAGGAGCGAGGTG
>NZ_JBFUIC010000389.1:0-3421 GCF_056402075.1 Pseudomonas sp. P4_C3 | reverse complement strand
AGCGAACTTCTTCATACGAGTAACTCCTGTTTTTCGGAAAGTCTGCCGGGTGTCTTGTCGGCAGGGTTACCAAGGATATTGCGAACGCTGTGCCAATTTTGAAATAGAGAAAAAACCTTATTAATCAATAAGTTATAACATCAGAAAATTTTCGAAATCATGCAAAATGCACGAGAAGCACAAACACTGCATGCAAGTTGCGGGTTTACGGAAAGTTCCTAAGATGCTGAAATTTCTGAGCTTTATCTGCGGCATTTGACGACGGGTCGACAAACAGGAAAAACCCCGCAAAAGCGGGGACTTGATTCAGCACTTCATGCCGCAGACCCGGAACACCCTTTAGGCAAGTAATCCGGGGAAACGCTGCTCTTACATGACCAGCCTTTGGTTTCGTCCCGTGTCAGGGTGACGGTTTTGCCCTGGACCACGCCTGGGGCATTGTTCAACGTACATACGATTGATCCCGCCCCCTCCGGTGTTGTAGCCGTCACAGACAGGGTGCAGTGGCTGGTCGATGTCGCACCGGCGGGCGCCACGTTGGCAATTGTCGGGGTTTCCCCCTGGTTGATCACATCCTCGAACGGCACCTTCATTGCAGTCAACTCGGCCAGCGCCGCCGTGACCTTGGCCCGAGCCTGGTACTTGGAATACATCGGCAGGCCCAGCGTTGCCAGAATCCCGATGATCGCCACCACGACAAGCAACTCGATCAGGGTAAAACCTTTCTGATTGTTCATGTACAAGCTCCATGCATGAGTCGAAGGCTCATGACCTGCCCCATGGCAGCACAGCCTGTGCCAAGGCGAGAAGCCCCTGTTGGCAGGGGGCGTGGTGGCCGCAAAGCCCTTACCTACTACCTGGATCAGCACTATCTGACGTTTTTTGTCACCTTACCCTTGCGGGTTTGGCCCCGTCCCTTGACTAGGCTATAAGAGCAATTCAATCGGAATACCCAGGACTGAACATGGCGGTCAAGGCAGCGAAAATCAGCGTGTATGCATGGGAAGGCATCGACCGCAAAGGCACAAAAGTGACCGGCGAACTCAGCGCTCAAAACCCGGCGCTGATCAAGGCGAAGCTGCGCAAACAAGGCATCAGTCCCGGCAAGGTTCGCAAGAAAAACCATTCGGTGTTCAACATGGGCAAGCGCATCAAGGCCCAGGACATTGCCCTGTTCACCCGGCAAATGGCGACGATGATGAAGGCCGGGGTGCCGTTGTTGCAGTCCTTCGACATCATCGGCGAGGGCTTCGACAATCCGGCCATGCGCAAGCTGGTGGACGAACTGAAACAGGAAGTCGCGGCAGGCAGCAGCTTCGCCGCCGCCCTGCGCAAGAAGCCCCGCTATTTCGATGAGCTGTATTGCAACCTGGTGGATGCCGGCGAGCAGGCCGGTGCCCTCGACACCCTTTTGGAGCGGGTCGCGACCTACAAGGAAAAAAGCGAAAGCCTCAAGGCCAGGATCAGGAAAGCCATGACCTACCCGCTGGTAGTGGTGTTCGTCGCGGCGATTGTCACCGGGATTCTGCTGGTCAATGTCGTGCCGCAGTTCGAGTCGGTGTTCAAGGGCTTTGGCGCCGAACTGCCGGCCTTCACCGTGATGGTCATTGGCCTGTCGCAGTTCATGCAGGCCTGGTGGTGGATGGTCCTTGGCACGCTGACTACTATAGCCTTCGGCGTGCGCCACGCCCTCAAGACATCCCCGGTCTTCCGTGACCGGATGGACACCTGGCTGCTGAAACTGCCGCTGGTGGGCACCCTGATGCACAAGTCCGCCGTGGCCCGGTTCGCCCGTACACTGTCGACCACTTTCGCTGCCGGCGTGCCGCTGGTGGAGGCCCTGGAATCAGTGGCCGGTGCGACCGGCAATAGCGTGTTCAAGCGCGCGGTATTGCGCATCCGGCAGGACATCTCGACCGGCATGCAATTGAATTTCGCCATGCGTACCTGCGGCGTCTTCCCGAACATGGCGATACAAATGACTGCCATCGGCGAAGAGTCTGGCACCCTGGACGCTATGCTCGACAAAGTCGCGGGATTCTACGAAGACAACGTCGATAACATGGTCGATAACCTCACCAGCCTGATGGAGCCGTTCATCATGGTGGTGCTGGGTGTTATCGTCGGTGGACTGGTAGTTGCCATGTACCTGCCCATCTTCCAACTTGGCTCAGCGATCTGACATGCCCTTGAATGAAATCCTGATTCACTCTCCGCTGGCCTTTGTCCTTCTCGCAGGCATCACCGGCCTGCTGGTCGGCAGTTTCCTCAATGTCGTGATCTGGCGCCTGCCGAAAATGCTCGAACGCGACTGGCGTGAGCAGGCCCATGACATTCTCGGGCTGCCTGGCGAAACGCCGCTGCCGACCTACAACCTGTTGCTGCCCCATTCCCAGTGCCCACACTGCGGTCACCGAATCCGCACCTGGGAAAACATCCCGCTGCTCAGTTATGTGTTTTTGCGCGGCCGCTGTTCAGCCTGTGCGGCGGCGATCAGCCCGCGCTATCCGTTGACCGAACTGGCCTGTGGCCTTTTGTCGGCGTTTGTTGCCTGGCACTTCGGCTTCGGTTGGCCGGCCGCCCTGGTGCTGTTCCTGAGCTGGGGCTTGCTGGCGATGAGCCTGATCGACGCCGAACATCAGATATTGCCGGACGTACTGGTGCTGCCGTTGATGTGGCTGGGGTTGATCGTCAACAGTTTCGGCCTGTTCGTGTCGTTGCACGAGGCGCTTTGGGGTGCGATAGCCGGCTACTGCGGGCTGTGGTCGGTGTTCTGGCTGTTCAAGCTGATCACGGGCAAGGACGGCATGGGCTACGGAGATTTCAAGCTGCTGGCGATGCTGGGCGCCTGGGGTGGCTGGCAGATTCTGCCGCTGACCATCCTGCTGTCCTCGCTGGTGGGTGCCATTTTCGGGCTGATGATGCTGCGCTTGCGCAATGCACAAACCTCGACGCCAATCCCTTTCGGTCCCTATCTGGCCATTGCCGGCTGGATTGCGTTGCTCTGGGGTGGTCAAATAACCGACCTCTATTGGCAGTTTGTCGGTTTGAAATGAATAGCCCTGTGGAAAAACCCTGGATTCTCGGCCTGACCGGCGGTATCGGCAGCGGTAAAAGTGCGGCCGCCCAACACTTCATCGATCTGGGCGTGCATGTGGTCGACGCCGATCATGCCGCTCGCTGGGTAGTTGAACCTGGCCGCCCGGCACTGGCACAAATCGCCGGGCACTTCGGCCCAAGCGTGTTGCAAACCGACGGGCAACTGGACCGCGCAGCGCTACGCAAATTGATCTTCGAAGTGCCTGAAGAACGCCGCTGGCTGGAGGCCCTCCTGCATCCGCTGATCGGCGAGGAGATCGCTCACCACCTGGCGCTGGCAAAATCGCCTTATGCGATTCTGGTTTCGCCGCTGCTGATCGAG
>NZ_JBFUIC010000388.1:0-3442 GCF_056402075.1 Pseudomonas sp. P4_C3 | reverse complement strand
GTTCCGGCGTGTTCGCGGAAAAATTCACCCTCGAGGAAACCCTGGCCAAGGTCGATGCCGATGGCGTGACGGTGGGCGAAGCACTGAATGCCATTGGCTACGCCGGCCCGCGCAAAGTCAGTGGCCACAAAGTCGGTGCCTACTTTGAAGCCCACATCGAGCAAGGCCCGATCCTTGAAGACGAACGCAAGACCATAGGCGTAGTCATGGGCGCCCTCGGGCAGAAATGGTTTGACCTGAAACTGCGCGGCGTCGAAGCCCATGCCGGCCCGACCCCGATGCACCTGCGCAAGGACGCCCTGGTCGGCGCCGCGGTGATCGTCGGAGCGCTCAACCGCGCCGCCCTCAGCCATCAACCCCACGCCTGCGGCACCGTCGGTTGCCTGCAGGCCTATCCCGGCTCGCGCAATGTCATCCCCGGCGAAGTGCGCATGACCCTGGACTTCCGCCATCTGGAACCGGCGCGCCTGGACTCGATGATCGCCGAAGTGCGCGAAGTCATCGAAACCACCTGCGACGAACACGGCCTGACCTTCGAACTCACGCCAACGGCCGACTTCCCGCCGCTGTACTTCGACAAAGGCTGTGTCGAAGCGGTACGCGACGCCGCCCAAAGCCTGGGCCTGTCGCACATGGACATCGTCAGCGGAGCAGGGCACGACGCGATCTTCCTCGCCGAACTCGGCCCGGCCGGAATGATCTTCGTGCCGTGCGAAGGCGGCATCAGCCACAACGAAATCGAAAACGCCGCGCCGGATGACCTGGCGGCGGGGTGTGCGGTGCTGTTGCGGGCGATGCTGGCGGCTTCGGCGACGATTGCCAGTCAATCGGCAGCCTGAAAGTCAAAAGATCGCAGGCTGCGCCAGCTCCTACATTGACCGAGTACAACCTTTGCGGATGTGCGCGTTTCCCGTAGGAGCTGGCGCAGGGTGCGATCTTTTGACCTTGACCTTTCAAATCCAAATGGCATCCCACAAGGGATAATCACCCGCCCGTTTCACCAATCCCGCCCGCAAAGGATTCATGACGATGTACCGAGCCGCATCCTTGATGTCTTCATCACGACGTAATGCCCGGTCGTAATACCCTCGCTGCCACAGACGACCTTGATCGCCGCGCATAAGATTGATCGAACGGCTGCTTCTGGATTTGATTCGGCACATCAGCTCGGCCAACGTGCCGTGCTTCAATTCCATCAACCAATGCAGATGATCCGGCATGACAACCCAGGCCATGGAGGTCACCAGCGATGCTTCATCGGCACAACGCAGTTGATCGACCAGAAGCCGTCCAATCCGCCAATTTGCGAACACAGGCTCTCGTCGATGGGCGACAGCGGTCAGCAGATAAATACGACCAGATTCCGAAAATCGAGCGTTGCGCAGGCGACATCCATTTGCAGCGACAGGCATTCCTTGCCCTCCTTGAAATGTATTGGCAAATGAACGTTAGCCGTTAGCGCGAGAGCCATGGATGAAAGCATTTTCCGAATATTTCGGGAGTACATAATTMCTGTAGGAGCTGCCGAAGGCTGCGATCTTTTGATCTTCAGCCACTCAACTGACGTCGAAAATCAAAAGATCGCAGCCTTCGGCAGCTCCTACACGTGCACATCTGCACGATAATGAACGCGCGCGGTCGTAATCTTCACAGGCCGGCGCATGACGGCGCCGCCGCACGCGGGGAGAACCCATGAGCCAGGACGTCCTGACCACTGAAACCAATCACCGCCAGTTGCAGCAAATCATCGCCGGTTTGTCCGACGGGGTGATTCTGCTGGACCCCGACCAGAGCATCCTGTGGGCTAACGAGGCGGCGCTGGCCATGCACGGTGTTTCGCAAGTCAGCGATCTGGGTGCCAATGCCGAGGCGTATGCCAAACGCTTCGCCTTGCGCCATCGCAACAATCACGTCGTGCCAGTCGACAGCTATCCGATCAACCGCGTGGCTCGCGGCGAGACGTTCAGCGATGTGCTGGTGGAGGTGACCTCGGCGGCGGACGAAGAGCGTACCTGGGTCCACCGCGCGCGCAGCCTGGTATTGACCGACAGCCATGGCGAGCCGCAATTGCTGGTGTTGATCATGGACGATCTCACCGACCGGGTCAGCGCCGAGCAACGTTTCGCCACAGCGTTTCGCCTGTCCCCGGTGCCGATTCTGCTGTGTGGCGCGGCTGATCAACGGGTGCTGGACGTCAACGAAGCGTTCCTCGATACCCTCGGTTATCCCCGTGAGGAAGTGCTTGGGATCAGCATTGCGCAGATCGATTTCATCGATGACAAAAACGCGCGCATCTGGCTGTTCGCCGCGCTGGAGAAAACCGGCAGTCTGGACCGTTTCGATGTGCGCGTGCGCAGAAAAGACGCCGGGCTGATCGATTGCACCGTGTCGGCGGACACTGTGAACATTCAAGACAACCCGTGCTATCTGCTGGTGCTGGTGGACATCACCGAGCGCAGGCGCACCGAGCTGGAACTGGTGTCGGCCATCGAGGAAACGATGAAGGACGCCTCATGGTTCAGCCGCACGCTGATCGAAAAACTGGCCAAGGTGAAGAACGTCAATTCACCGAAGTTGCCCAGCGTGTCCTTCACCGACCTGACTGCCCGTGAGCGCGAAGTGCTCGGCCTGATCTGCGAAGGCCTGGCCGACAAGGAAATCGCCGCGCGCCTGAAACTCGCGCCCAATACAGTGCGCAACCACGTGGCGGCGGTGTATTTGAAACTCAATGTGCACAGCCGCAATGAAGCGATTGTCTGGGCGCAGGAGTGGGGACTGTTCTCGAAAGAGTGGCGGCCAAAGGGGCAGCGATAAGGTGCAAATGCCATCGGCCGGGCCATAAGTGATTCGCAGATTTTTATTTTTGTGCCAGGTGTGAGGATTTTGCGCACCGGTTCTGTTGTCACAAAAATGTGTCTATCACTTATCGCGGGTCAACCGATGAAAACTCTTGGGAAACGCGTTATCTCATCTTTGTCGCTGGCATTGTGCGTAGCGATTCTCGGCGGCTGTGCCAGTCCGCCACCCCCTCCACCGGTCACTCCACCCCCTCCAGAACGCACCTGCCAGGCCATGGATAAAACCGATGTCCTGGGCGATGTACGGGCCGAAGACGGGCAAGTGACCCGAGTCACCACCACGACTCGTTGCGTGACGCAGTAAACCCCAAAGCGGCCTTCAGTCGGTCCGTGTTGAGGAAATCGAGGGTGAAAACCGCACGATTCGCGGATGCTGCCGCCGGTCGTGCGTGCCATCGGTTTGGTCATCGCGAGTGCTGTCGGTGCCGTTCGGCTGGCAGTTGCCGAAATCCATCGGTCTTTTGAAGCACTTCTTTATCGCCAATTGTTCTAGAAAAACTGTCAACTCTGACAGTTTCTTGCGTGCCAATTATTCCCGATAGTTGAATGACCATCCCTGATCATTCACTTGCCAGCATCGAGAG
>NZ_JBFUIC010000387.1:0-3448 GCF_056402075.1 Pseudomonas sp. P4_C3 | reverse complement strand
CAGCTACATTGGCCTTGGCCACTGATGCTATGCCCAAGGAAGATACATTCCTGCCCATTGCCCTCAAAGACTGGATTGTCATTGTCAGTGCCGTAGTGAGCATATTCATCGCATTCTGGGGTGTAAGGAACGGTCTCCGATCTGCTACGAAAGCTATTCAGGAGAAACAGAACGAGCATCGTCAAAAGCAACTTGCCGCGGCGCGGGACATGATGAAGGAGATTTTCACCGACCCATTGGCGCGCTCGGCAATGCGGATGATGGACTGGTCAGGACGAACCTTTACCTACGAAGAGCAGCCCTTCACGGTGCATTGGAGGGATCTGAAACTGGCGCTTGTGGTGCACCAGAAGGGTATGGGGTTCGACAAGCAGCAGGAGTTCATACGCGACAGCTTCGAGTCTTTCTTTGACCACATGCTCGTGCTTGAGCACTTCATCGAACAGAACTATTTGAACGAGGCCGACATAGCGGTGCCTCTCGAGTATTACGCAGGGCGAATCATCGCATTCCCCGACACCTACGATGGATTCCTGCGCGCGTATGGGTACGGTGAAGCCCGAGACCTGATGCTACGTCTGGCGCAGCGTCGTAAGTAAACAAAACACGCCGGCGTCACGGATCACCGAATCGTGAAGTCCTACCTTTTACAGCTCAACGGCAAAGCCCTTGATGCCCTGCGCTTCGGCAAAGTGGGTAATTGCACTGACTTGACCACCCATTTGCATCGGACTTGACCAGCACGTTCCGTAACCATGAACGGCAGAAAACGGCCCAGAGTGTGTAAAAACGCTTCACCAAAATTGAAGTATGCGCATCTACGTTAAATCTGAAATTTATCGGCACGTCAGCATATGTGGATTTCGCGTAGAAACGTGATTTCCAGTCCGATTTTGAGTACCTGTCGCGCTCAAAAACGTTTTTACACAGTCTCGGCCAAGAGCGGACGGATGGCCAAAGAATCACAAATCAGAATTATCACCGATGCTTCTTTCGAAGCTACTAGGCAGTAGGGCTGGCCATCACCTTTTCGTGTTTCTCTCTGGGCAATGTCGCGTTTGCCGTGTTCACGTCTAAGCTAGAAAAGGACTTACAGACCGACAAGAAGCGTTATACGACATGCCATCGCGACACGGTTTGCCGTCTATAAGGAATTGGACGCTAATGCGCCGAAATGAATCGAATACCATGAGAGCGCCTGTCGCGCAGCTAGTCGCAATCGCCTTATGGTCACTTGCTTGTGAGTGCTCGTCTGCGATGACCTTTGACGTGGTGGCCATGAAAGGTGAACCCGCAATCCTGGGTCGCGGTGAGATTGTGGCTGGAGATGCAACTCGCTTCAAAGCTGCTCTGACGCCGAATGCCAAACATTCGTATGGATACTACACATTGGTTCTGGAAAGCCCTGGGGGCAGTGTTCAAGCTGCGTTTGCACTATCCGGGGTTATCGATGCCAACTACGTAAATACCTATATAGCTCCAGGCGGGAGGTGCATCTCCGCTTGCGCCGCAATTATTTTCATTGCTGGACGAGAGCATGTAGCCGTTCCTGGTTCATACCTCGGGTTTCATGGCTGCTTTAATGCACAAACAAGAAAAATCGAAACTCTCTGCAACGAAGCGATTGCGGAGCATGCAATAGCCCATGGGACAGCATACGGTGCAGTGATGGCTTTTATCGAGAAGATCCCATCCGACGAAGTTGTCTGGATTAGCGGCAACGAAGCGGATTGTTGGGGAGTTAACCGGTATGACATCAGTCCGAAACCTGTGAACTATTTGAAGTGCGTCAGGAACGCTCTGAAGGATCTCCGTCGATGAGTAACCCAATCAAAGTGTGTGATCCCTGCGATGACCCAAGAGCCGGGTGGGGGCAGGTCGCCGCCCGATAGGGTGAATAGAGGACCTGATGGACCATCACTGTATCCAACTCTGGTGATGAGAACAGTTGGTGGACGTCGTTCGTGCGACCCAGTAGCCTTCCTTGCTTGCGAACTGCACACAGGAGACGCAGGTGTGATCGACAATCCGCTACCACAAGACTGGCGAGACCTTCAAAGTGGTGTGCAACGAATTTTCCGTAATGTCGGCCTGTCGGCAGACGTAGAGGTTGATCTCGAAACGCCGCGTGGCTCAGTGAATGTGGATGTCATGGCGGTAGACGTCCGGAGTGTGGACAAGGTCAGATACATCGTGGAATGCAAGAATTGGGGCAGCGCCATACCCCAGTCCGTAGTGCACTCGTTCACGACGATTATGCATGAAACCGGTGCCAACATCGGATTTATCATTTCGAAGCATGGGCTTCAGCAGGGTGCCAAGCGGTATACGCAAAACACAAACATTGTAGGGCTGACGTACCTGGAGTTCCAGCAACGATATTTTGAAGCCTGGTGGAAAAGGTATTTTTGCCCACTTGTCGGTGATGCGGCGGACAACCCGCTTCAATACACCGAACCGTGCAACACTTTGCGGGACCGTGCTTACGAAAATCTTAGTCCTCAAGACCAAGAAAAGTTTGATCACTTGAGAAATAAGAGTAGTACGTCGCTAATGGCCTTATCCATGTTCAATTACATGAGCATGGCGCCGGTGTTGCACACAGGCTCGCTGCTGGACGTTCCGACGGATTTAGATGAATTCAAAGCCAGGGTTCTCGCAGTAATAACTCCACACATCGAATGGCACTGCCACACGTTCCGAGGGCTATTGGAGATCATCTTGGACTACCTACGGGATGTGGAAGCTGATTTTGACGCGATATTTGGAGGATCAATCTTTGAGCCAAGGGATTCCATCAGCGGAGTCACTACTGATGGTCCGCCCTTGGATGATGGCATTTATCATCGCTGAGTCACCGGTCAGCGATATGTCACGGATACGCCCCTGCTCATCTCGGTGTGAGCTTATGAATAACATTAGTGAGCACTGAGAATATGGACGAAATTTTATCAAAAAAGCACTACAGACAAACTTTCTACATAGTGCTTTCGCTAGTTTTTTTGATTGCTGTGCTTCTTAGATTTTTATTAATTCCAGAAATCGAGAAGCTAATCTCCTCAAGTGCCCAAACTGCATTGATCTCATTGCTTGATAATCTCGTTACTTCAATAATTGTAACCGTTTTTATTGGGAGTTTTGTATTCTGGCTTAGACCTGAAATTGTGAAGCGATCTGCCATAGAGATTGTCGAGCCGAAGCAAATTGGTCATTTGCTAAAAGAGGCTACGCTGACGAGCAAGTTCTGGATATATAAAGGGGCTTGCGGCCGTTACACAAGAGCCACTACTTTTCCTAAATTGGCGGAAGCTGCACGAAATGATGGGATCGGTCGTGACATAACTGTATATCTCCTAGATCCAAGGGATGACGCACTTTGCACCAAGTATGCAACATATCGAAAAAGTCTAAAATCCGGAAGAAAAGGTACGCCATGGAGCTGTAAGGT
>NZ_JBFUIC010000386.1:0-3450 GCF_056402075.1 Pseudomonas sp. P4_C3 | reverse complement strand
GTGCCATCACGGTTGTCGTTATTGAAGTAGAAGTTCCTCATTCCCAAGGTAGCTTTGCTATCACTTAGGAAGTCAGCAAACGCCTGGCCACTCAGGGCAATGCTGCCAAACACCAAAGTTGCAGAAATTTTCTTTACGCTCACTTATAACGCTCCGATTTTTTTATATTTGTAAGTAACAGAAGCAACAAGGAAATCTTCCAAGCCAACGCAACACACACGAACCCAACGCAGAGTTCGCTCACGCGAATGCATCAACTGAATATGCGCAAATTGCTCAACACTTCAGGCACCTTTTATTTGTTTGTAGTGCGTATGTTTTTTACTACCTAATTGGTAGCGCCGTGCGAGTTATATCTGCGAACCAAAATTTTCATCCATACCAAACAACTCAGTTCCCCCTGGGGTGAGCTGAATACGCTCTAGCCATTTGAAGCTAAACGGACAATTGCATCGCGACTGCCTGCTTGCTCTCGAAGTAAAAACTTCTGGATTTTCCCAGTCGCAGTTTTTGGCAACTCCGTAAAGATCACTCTGCGAGGGCATTTGAATCGAGCAAGACGGGCCTGGCAGAACACAATTATTTCTGCCTCGGTGGGAGGTTCAATACCACTTTTTAGTTCGACAAACGCGCAAGGAACTTCCCCCCATTTGTCATCAGGCTGAGCGACGACTGCGGCATGTAAAACAGCAGGATGACAATGGATGGTTTCTTCGATCTCTACGGACGAGATATTCTCCCCTCCTGAAATAATGACATCCTTGCAACGGTCGGTAATTTGTACATAACCGTTGGGGTGCACAACTGCTACATCACCAGTATGAAACCAGCCGCCTTCAAAGGCTTTTCGGGTTGCGCCTTCATTCTTCAGATAACCCATCATCACGGTGTTGCCCTTGAGCAGCAGCTCACCCGTTGTTTGGCCGTCTTTTGGTACTGGCTGCATAGTTTCGGAGTCAGCGACCATCAAGCCTTCGAAGGCTGCCGCACGAGCCCCTTGGCGTACACGGAAAGCGCCTTGCTCACTCGGTGTTAAATCGTCCCAGCCGTCTTGCCATACGCAGCTAATCGGGGTGCCGGAAACTTCAGTAATCCCATAAACGTGGTCAACGTCGAAGCCTCGTGAGACTACGGCGTTGAGTACTGTGGCCGGAGGTGGGGAACCAGCAGTCAGCACTCGAACCGGAGTTTTAAGCGGAGGACGGTCTGCGGCGTTCGCAATCATGGCCATAACAATAGGCGCCGCACAGAAGTGGTCGACACCATAGTTATCTATCGACTCAAACACCGTCTCTGCGGAAACTTTTCTCAGGCACACGTGCGTGCCGGCCGCCGCAGTGATAGCCCACGCAAAACACCATCCGTTAGCGTGGAACATAGGTAGTGTCCACAGGTAACGAGGAGCCCGAGAAAGCGGCCAGTTAGTCATCTGCAGCATACTCATGAGGTATGTGCCGCGATGGCTGGCGACGACACCCTTTGGATCGCCGGTTGTACCTGAGGTGTAGTTGAGCGCTATCGGCTGCCACTCGTCACTGGGCCATACGCCCTCGAAATCAGGATTACCGCTGCCGATGAACGTTTCGTAATCGATGTCTCCAATGCTTTTGCAAATGGGCGCCAGGTGATCATTGATGTCGATGACCATAGGGCGGTGCTCAAGGAGTCCAAGAGCGGCATCAGCCAGTGCAGCAAACTCTCGATCCACCAAGAGGAGCTTGCATTCCCCATGACGAAGTATGAATGCCACTCCTTCAGCATCCAGGCGGTAGTTAACTGTATTCAGTACCGCGCCGCAGAGGGGTATCCCAAAATGCGCCTCGAGCATGGCAGGGGTATTGGGGGACAGAATTGAAACGGTGTCTCCCGAACCCATGCCTTTTTCGGAAAGTGCTGAGGCCAGGCGATAGCACCGTTCGCGAGTTTCACTCCAGGTTCTGCGTAGTTCACCATGAACTACAGCTATCCGATCCGGGTGCACAAGTGCTGCGCGATCTAGAAAACCAAGTGGAGTCAGGGGCAAATAGTTTGCCTTGCAGTGATCAAGCCCATTCTCATAAGCACCAGGTTTCATGGTGTTGTCTCCTTATTATTGTGATGAAAAGTGGAAAACGCGCTCACCGGCTCCCGATCAGTAACCAAGGTGTTCTCAATACTGGTCTCGTCGGCGTATCCAAGACTCATTCCGCAAACCAGCATCTGGTCAGCGGGGATAGCAAGGACCTCCGAAATAACGTGGTGATATTTCAAAAAGGCTGCTTGTGGGCAGGTGTGCAACTTCCTTCCTCGCGCCGCAACCATCACGGCCTGCAGAAACATTCCGTAGTCAAGGAGACTCCCCTCCTTTAACACTCGATCAATGGTAAAGATCAAGCCGACTGGTGCATCAAAAAAATGGTAATTGCGACCGTGTTGCGCATGCATCCGCTGCTTGTCACCCTTTGCAATTCCCAGCAATCCATAGAGTTCCCAACCTACTTTCCTTCTCCGATCCACGTATGGCGAAGTCCATTCGCGTGGGTAATATTCGTATGYGTCTTCAAGGTTGTTGCTGAGTGACGGATTGTCGTCAATTTCCGCGATGGCGCATGAAAGCTGAGTCTTTGCTTCTCCAGTGACAACATGGACGCGCCAAGGCTGCATGTTCACTCCCGTTGCGCAGAATCGAGCGATATCAAGGATCGATTCAATTTCTTCGCGTGGCACAGGAGTGGGCAAAAAAGCCCGAATGCTGCGTCGTGAAGCTATCGCCCAATCAACCGTTTGGCTAAGCAGTTCAGACGATACTGGCGGTTGGGATAAGCGATTCGTTTTCATGCGTTAGAGTCCACGGATTCAGTTACAGGCGGAGGCATCACGGTATTAGCTAGACAGGGCTGGGGCCTTTCTGACTTGAGTAGAGTCTGCGCGCGACTGGTTAATCATGGTGACTGCGGCAGCGCCAATAAGACCAGCAAGGCTGATAGCCATGAAGTTTTTCTCAAGCGGAAGGTTTAGTGATACCAGCCAGCCGATGAGGATAGGTGCGACGATAGCGCCAATTCTTCCTACACCAGACGCGAAGCCAACGCCGGTTGAACGAATCGATGACGGGTAGAAATCCCCAGCGTACGCATAGGCCAACAGCTGGGTACCAAGAGTCGATGCCCCGACAGTGAACACCACTGGAAATAGCAAAGTTGTTGAGCGCGTATAACCCAAAATTGTTAGAGCAATTGCTCCTACGATATAAAAGCAGACCAGTACGTGTTTGATGTTTAGCTTGTCGCTCAACCATCCTCCGCCAATTGCACCGGCGATGGCCCCCACATTGAAAACAATCACAAAGTTCAACGCGGAGCCAAGACTGAACCCAGCCATCGCCATAAGCTTGGTCAACCAGGAGTTAAGGGCGTACACCATGAAGAGGCCGGTCATGAACGCAGCCCAAATCATTACGGTGCTAAAGCC
>NZ_JBFUIC010000385.1:0-3453 GCF_056402075.1 Pseudomonas sp. P4_C3 | reverse complement strand
CGATGGACGAGCTGAGAAGCGTTACTGGTGGCATTAAAAGCGGGCTGGAGCTACGAAGAGCGCTTTAGGTGTAGTTAGCCAGCCAAACATCGTCGGCGCTAGTGTCGACGATGTTTGAACCAGTTTTTACACACTCTGGGCCATGGATGGCCGATGGCGGCGGGCCCCCGGAGCAATGCCGGAGTGAGGGCATGCCGAGCCTAGGCGAGGCACCGAATGGCGGGGCAGAAGCGCTTTGGTTACTTTCGCGCTTTTCGAAAGTGACTCGCTGTAAAAGCGAAACCTCCAGCGGCCGTTACCGCAGAAACGGATATGTACTCCCAGCCCCAAGCCCCAAGCACCAAGCCCCGACAGTGAATCGCTGTAGCCCACGGAATGTGTAGATACCTATGCCCTCTCAAAAAAAACGCTAGCCGCTCGTAACTCTTGCGAAATTCCCAGGCGAATGCCGCCGAGCCTTGGCCTGCGAACTGAAATGACATCGTCAAGCACTGCATCGTCTGACCGCGACAGTATCCATCACCCCACCAACAGTAGAGCCTKCCGTCGAATGCCGATTTTCAGCATTCGACGCTGCCGGGGCGGCGCTTTCAGCATCCTCGTCTGTGGCGACACAATAGACTGGAGGCTGTCTCGGAACAGGACTCGACCATGCTCAACAATCGCCTGAAAGACCCCAGCCTGCTGGTAGAACTCGCTTACATCGACGGTCAGTGGATCAGCGCCGACAACGCCGCCACCCTGGACGTTATCGACCCGGCCAGCGGCCAGTTGCTCGCCCGCGTACCCGCGATGCAAGGCAGYGAAACCCGACGCGCCATCGACGCTGCCGAACGCGCCTGGCCGGCCTGGCGCGCACGCCCGGCGGCAGAACGGGCGGCGCTGCTGGAACGCTGGTATCAGGCGATGATCGACAACCTGGACGATCTCGCGTTGATCATGACCTGCGAGCAAGGCAAGCCGCTGAATGAAGCCAAGGGCGAGGTCCGCTATGGCGCCAGTTTCGTCAAATGGTTCGCCGAAGAAGCCCGTCGGGTTTACGGCGAAACCATCCCGGCACCCAGCGGCGACCGCCGCTTGCTCACGCTTAAACAGCCGGTTGGCGTCTGCGCCGCGATCACCCCGTGGAACTTCCCCAACGCGATGATCACCCGCAAATGCGCACCCGCTTTGGCGGCCGGCTGCCCGGTCATCGTCAAACCCTCGGATCTGACTCCGCTGTCCGCCCTGGCTCTGGCGGTGCTCGCCGAGCGCGTCGGCATTCCGGCCGGGGTGTTCAACGTAGTGACCGGTATGCCTGTCGGCATCGGCGAAGAACTGACCGGCAACCCGACGGTGCGCAAGATCTCCTTCACCGGTTCCACTGCTGTCGGTCGGCTGCTGATGCGCCAGAGCGCCGAACACATCAAGCGCTTGAGCCTGGAACTGGGCGGTAACGCGCCGTTCATTGTGTTCGATGACGCTGATCTGGAACAGGCAGTGGCCGGCATCATGCTCAGCAAGTTCCGCAACGCCGGCCAGACCTGCGTTTGCGCCAACCGGATTCTGGTGCAGGACGGGATCTACGAGCGCTTCGCCCAGCGTCTGGTGGAGGAGGTGGGCAAGCTCAAGGTCGGCAATGGCCTGGACTTTGAGGTGACCATCGGCCCACTGATCAATGCGGCGGCGGTGAGCAAGGTCGCTCGACATATCGACGATGCTTTGAGTCAGGGAGCCCGTCTGCTCTGTGGCGGCATCCCCGAAGGCGACAGCCAGTTCGTCCAGCCGACGGTGCTCGGTGAGGCCCATGCCGGGATGTTGCTGGCCAACGAAGAAACTTTCGGCCCAGTCGCACCGCTGATGCGCTTCACCAGTGAAGAAGAAGCGCTGGCCCTGGCCAATGCCACGCCTTATGGCTTGGGCGCCTATTTCTTCACCCAGGATTTGCGCCGTTCATGGCGCTTCGGTGAGGCGCTGGAGTTTGGCATGATCGGTCTCAACACCGGGCTCATCTCCATGGAAGTCGCCCCATTCGGCGGTATCAAACAATCGGGTCTGGGCCGTGAGGGCAGCAAGTACGGGCTGGATGAATACCTTGAAGTCAAAGCCTTCCACATCGGTGGGCTGTGATCCGGTCAGCGTTTGAACAGGACATTGAGGAGCCACGATTGATGAGCAAACCATTCAGAATCGCCGCGATTGCCGGCGATGGTATCGGCAAGGAAGTCTTGCCTGAAGGGCTGCGGGTACTGGAGCAGGCCGCGAAGAAATGGCAGCTGGACTTGAGCATCGAAGTGCTCGATTGGGCCCACTGCGATTACTACCTGGAACACGGGCAGATGATGCCTGCCGACTGGTTCGAACAACTCAAGGGCTTCGATGCGATTTACTTTGGCGCCGTGGGCTGGCCGGACAAAGTGCCGGATCACATTTCCCTGTGGGGTTCGCTGCTGAAGTTTCGCCGTGACTTTGACCAATACGTGAATATCCGTCCGGTGCGGCTGTTTCCTGGTGTGCCGTGTCCGCTGGCCGGGCGCGAAGCCGGGGACATCGATTTCGTGGTGATCCGCGAGAACACTGAGGGCGAGTATTCGTCGGTCGGCGGCAAGATGTTCGAAGGCACCGAGCATGAGTTCGTGCTGCAGGAGTCGGTGTTCACTCGGCGCGGCGTGGACCGGATTCTCAAGTTCGCCTTCGACCTGGCCCAGACCCGGCCGCGCAAACGTCTGACCGCGGCCACCAAGTCCAACGGCATTTCCATCAGCATGCCGTACTGGGATGAACGCACGGCGTTAATGGCGCAGCAGTACCCGGACGTCACTTGGGACAAGCAACACATCGACATTCTCTGTGCGCGCTTCGTGCTGCAACCAGATCGTTTCGATGTGGTGGTGGCGTCGAATTTGTTCGGCGACATTCTGTCCGACCTGGGACCGGCCTGCGCCGGTACCATCGGCATCGCCCCCTCGGCCAACCTCGATCCGGAGCGGCGCTTTCCTTCGCTGTTCGAACCGGTCCATGGTTCGGCGCCGGATATCTATGGGCAGAACATCGCCAACCCGATTGCAATGATCTGGTCCGGTGCCTTGATGCTGGACTTCCTGGGCAATGGCGATGAGCGCTACCGGGCGGCCCATGACGGTATTCTCAAGGCCATCGAGCAGGTCATCTCCGAGGGACCGATCACCCCTGATCTGGGTGGACAGGGCTCGACCCAGGATGTCGGAATGGCAATCGCTGCGGCGCTTTAACTCCAGATAACAACAGGTGGGCTGGAGAGCTCCACCCCTTCTTGTGTCTCACCCTTTTAGCCCGTCTCACTGCGGGCTTTTTTTTGGTTCTTCACGGAATTCCGGGGAACACATATAACGAAATATCTGTAGGGGCTGCCGAAGGTTCGGGCCGCGTTCGGACGATCTTTTTTTGATCTTRATCTTCAGYAATMTCCAGATCGCAAAAGCAAGATCAAAAGAT
>NZ_JBFUIC010000384.1:0-3457 GCF_056402075.1 Pseudomonas sp. P4_C3 | reverse complement strand
TGTGGGAGCGAGCTTGCTCGCGATGGGGCCGGCAAAGGCAATACACCCCCTCCCGATAAGCAATTTTCCGCTCGTCGCCCACCACGGATAAGCGGATTTCCGCTCACAAAAACGCCTTCCCCCCTCTAAACCGGCCCTCTTCCCTTTGGCACAGCTCCTGCTATAGCCCCTGCAGGCTGCGTTTATTCGCGCTCCACAAAAACAATTAAATGAAGGATCCTTCAATGGATAACTCCAACTCCCTGCCGCTTGGGTCGGCTGCCCTGCCGGCCAAAGAAAGAACCACGTCCAGCCGCATCAAATCGATTTTCAGCGGTTCCGTCGGCAACATGGTCGAGTGGTACGACTGGTACGTCTACGCCGCCTTCTCCCTGTACTTCGCCAAGACCTTCTTCCCCAAAGGCGACACCACCGCCCAACTGCTCAACACCGCCGCGATCTTCGCCGTGGGCTTCCTGATGCGTCCGATCGGTGGCTGGCTGATGGGGCTGTATGCCGACAAGGTCGGGCGCAAAAAGGCCCTGATGGCCTCGGTGTACCTGATGTGCTTCGGCTCACTGCTGATCGCCCTGAGCCCGAGCTATGAAGTCATCGGAATCGGCGCGCCGATCCTGCTGGTGTTCGCGCGCTTGCTGCAAGGCCTGTCGGTGGGTGGCGAATACGGCACCTCCGCCACCTACCTCAGCGAGATGGCGACCAAGGAGCGTCGCGGTTTCTACTCCAGCTTCCAGTACGTGACCCTGATCTCCGGCCAGCTCATCGCTTTGGCGGTGCTGATTGTCCTGCAGAACTTCCTGACCACCGAGGAGCTCTACGCCTGGGGCTGGCGCATCCCGTTCGCCATCGGCGCGCTGTGTGCCGTTGTGGCGCTGTACCTGCGTCGTGGCATGGAAGAAACCGAGTCCTTCACCAAGAAAGAAAAAGCCAAGGAAAGCGCGATGCGCACCTTGATGCGTCACCCCAAGGAACTGATGACCGTGGTCGGCCTGACCATGGGCGGCACCCTGGCGTTCTACACCTACACCACGTACATGCAGAAATACCTGGTGAACACCGTCGGCATGAGCATTTCCGACTCCACCACCATTTCCGCCGCCACACTGTTCCTGTTCATGTGCCTGCAACCGGTCATCGGCGGGCTGTCGGATAAAATCGGTCGCCGGCCGATCCTGATTGCCTTCGGTATCCTGGGAACCCTGTTCACCGTGCCGATCCTCACCACCCTGCACACCATCCAGACCTGGTGGGGCGCGTTCTTCCTGATCATGGCGGCACTGATCATCGTCAGTGGCTACACCTCGATCAATGCCGTGGTGAAAGCCGAACTGTTCCCGACCGAAATCCGCGCCCTGGGCGTGGGCCTGCCGTACGCACTGACCGTTTCGATCTTCGGCGGCACCGCTGAATACATCGCGCTGTGGTTCAAGAGCATCGGTATGGAGACGGGTTACTACTGGTACGTGACCGCATGTATTGCCGTGTCGTTACTGGTGTACGTCACCATGAAAGACACCCGCAAGCATTCACGGATCGTCACGGACTAAATCAAGCCTCAAGGAAAAGGGGCAGATCTCACCGGGGTCTGCCCCTTTTTATTGAATCAACATAACCCCTTGTGGGAGCGAGCCTGCTCGCGATGGAGTGTCAGTCGGCACCAACTTATCTGATACACCATCGCGAGCARGCTCGCTCCTACAGAGGGTAGAGTCGACTGGAATTCAGCGGTTCATCCTTGCACTATGAACGCCACCCGAACTACGCCCTGGAATTACTCCATGCCCGACGACATCCACTTCTACGAACCCGCCAACGGCCACGGCCTGCCCCACGATCCGTTCAACGCCATCGTCGGCCCGCGCCCCATCGGCTGGATCTCTTCACAGAATGCCGAGGGCCGCTTGAACCTGGCGCCCTACAGCTTCTTCAACGCCTTCAACTACATTCCGCCGATCATTGGTTTCTCCAGCATCGGGCGCAAAGACAGCCTGAACAACATCGAGCAAACCGGCGAGTTCGCCTGGAACCTGGCCACCCGGCCGCTGGCCGAGCAGATGAACCAGAGCTGCGCCATGGTCGGGCCTGAAGTCAACGAATTCGAATTGGCCGGCCTGACGACCGTTGCCTCGAAGGTCATTCAGGTGCCACGGGTGGCCGAGAGCCCGGTGTCCTTCGAGTGCAAGGTCACGCAGATCATCCAATTGCAACGGGCGGACGGCAATGTAGTGCCCAGCTGGCTGATCCTCGGCGAAGTGGTCGCCGTGCATATCGCCAAGTGGCTGTTGAAGGATGGGATATACGACACCGCCGCGGCAGAACCGATTCTGCGCGGCGGCGGGCCAGCGGATTATTTCCAGCTGGGGCCTGAGGCGTTGTTCAAGATGTACCGCCCGGGGCGGTGAGAATCACCAGAGCAGGTCGGTGTTTTCCTTGACGTCCTTGAGGCGGGTCAGTTCCTTGGCGGCCGCATCATCGGCCTCGTGAGCGGTCTTGAAGATCTGGCCTTCCAGCACTTTGTGAAAGCGCGGGGCGCCGGCACCGCCCAGCGCTTTGACGGCGATAGCGGCGTGGTAACCACCCTCGCCCGGTACTACAGCGGAAACAGCTTCGAAGTGATCAAAGGCTTTACGTGCCATGTCGCGAATCCTGGCTGGTTGAGAATGCCGTCATTAAACCCTCAACCGGCCAGTTTGTGTACCGCCACTGCGGACTGCCGCAAGGCCTGCGCCACCGAGACATCCTTGAAGGTGTGGAAATCCAGACTGTTGACCACCAGCTCCTGCACCAGCTCGGCAAAAATCTCCATCGCCGGCGTGCTGAAGTACGCGGTCATGGCCTGTTGATTGCTCCAGAAACCGGACACCAGCCACAATTCCGGATCGCATTGCGAATGCTGCAAGGCAAAGCTCAGGCAGCCTGGCGCTGCGCGGGACGGTTCGATCAGGGCGCTGAGGCGCACACCGAGTTCCGCCGAACGCCCGGCGCGCGCTCGAACGAAGGCCATATGACTGACGGGGATCTGCGTGGACATGTTCAACCCTCCCGGGGAGTCGCGTGGCAGCCGGGGGACGGGCTGCGACAGGATCAAAGGTTAAGGGCCGCGACGCCTGTCTCGTTAGTCGATTCCTGCCGGTGCGTTGCACAATCCTGCGAAACTGCATGGACAGCCTGTAACAAACGGTAAAACCCTGTCACGGTTCTGCCATACGAGTTTTGTGTAGGAGCTGCCGAAGGCTGCGATCTTTTGATTCTATAGATGAGCGTCTAAAAGATCGCAGCCTTCGGCAGCTCCTAYACAAAACTCGTATGGCAGAACCGTGACAGGGTTTTACCGTTTGTTACAGGCTGTCCATGCAGTTTCGCAGGATTGTGCAACGCACCGGCAGGAATCGACTAACGAGACAGGCGTCGCGGCCCTTAACCTTTGATCCTGTCGCAGCCCGTCCCCCGGCTGCCACGC
>NZ_JBFUIC010000383.1:0-3470 GCF_056402075.1 Pseudomonas sp. P4_C3 | reverse complement strand
CGACCGCACGCTGCTGCTGACCCTCGGCGAAGAGCTGGACATGCTCACCCCGGAGCAGGAAGTCACCAGCGCCGCCGCCGAAGAGGCCGCTGCCGCGCTGGAAGAATCCGAGACCACCATGCATGGCTGGCAGGAGCAGTGGGATACGTTCAATCTCACCGCCGCCGAGCCGCGTCGTCAGGCCGAAGTGCAGCAGTCGCGGATCCAGCAGCTGGAAACCAGCCTGGAGCGCCTGGCCGATCGCCAGAAGCGTCTTGGCGAAGAACGCGCCTTGCTCTCGGCGGACCCGGAAGACGCGGCGATCATGGAACTCAGCGAGCAGCTCGCCGAATCCGAAGCGACCCTTGAGGATTTGCAGACCAGCGAAGAAGCTCAGGTCGAAAAGCTTGAACAATTGCGTCAGGAGCTGCAGCTGGCTCTGACGGCGCAACAGCAGGCCCAGGGCGATTTGCAGCGGCTCAACGGTCGACTGGCTTCACTCGAAGCCTTGCAGCAAGCCGCGCTCGATCCGGGCACCGGCACCGCCGAATGGCTTCGCGACCAACATCTGGCCGATCGCCCGCGCCTGGCCGAGGGCCTGAAAGTTGAAGCCGGTTGGGAGCTGGCGGTGGAAACCGTGCTTGGTGCCGACCTGCAAGCGGTGCTGGTGGACGATTTCAACGATTTCGATCTGTCCGGGTTCTCCCAAGGCGATTTGCGTTTGCTCAGCCCGGCCAGCGATGGTATGCGAGTTCCGGGCAGCTTGCTGGACAAGGTCGAGGCGCAGATCGATCTGTCGCCGTGGCTGGGGCAGGTCAAGCCGGTCGACAGCCTCGAACAGGCCTTGGCCTTGCGCGGTCAACTGGCCGCCGGGCAGAGCCTGATCAGCCGTGACGGTTACTGGGTCGGTCGGCATTTTCTGCGGGTGCGTCGGGCCAGTGAAGCCGAAAGCGGCGTGCTCGCTCGCGGTCAGGAAATCCAGCAATTGGGTCTTGAGCGTGAGGAGCGCGAAGCCGCGGTCGAAACCTTGGAAACCCAACTGCAAAATCTCAGGGCGCAGCAGCGTCAGCAGGAAAACGGTCGCGAACATTTGCGCCGTTTGCTGCAGGACGAAGCCCGTCAGCAAGGTGAATTGAAGGCTCAACTTTCCGCCGGCAAGGCCAAGGCCGAACAGTTGACCCTGCGGCGTACCCGCCTCGACGAAGAGCTCACCGAGCTGGACGAGCAGCGGGCCCTGGAACACGAGAACATCGGTGAAGCGCGCCTGCAATTGCAGGAAGCCCTCGACAGCATGGCGCTGGACACCGAGCAGCGTGAGTTGCTGCTGGCCCAGCGCGACAGCCTGCGCGAACGCCTGGACCGGGTGCGCCAGGAAGCCCGGCAGCACAAGGATCACGCCCATCAGTTGGCGGTGCGTCTGGGCTCGCTCAAGGCCCAGCACGATTCCACGCGCCAGGCGCTGGAGCGTCTGGAGATGCAGTCCGAGCGGCTGACCGAAAAACGCGAGCAACTGAGCCTCAATCTGGAGGAGGGCGAAGCGCCACTGGAAGAACTGCGCCTGAAACTCGAGGAGTTGCTCGACAAGCGCATGACCGTCGACGAAGAACTCAAGACCGCGCAGATCGCCCTCGAAGACGCCGACCGCGAACTGCGCGACGCCGAGAAACGCCGCAGCCAGGCCGAACAACAATCCCAGTTGATTCGCAGCCAGCTCGAAACCCAGCGCATGGAATGGCAAGCCCTGAGCGTGCGCCGCAAGACCTTGCAGGACCAATTGCTGGAAGACGGCTACGATCTCCACGGCGTACTCGCGACTTTGACTGCCGAGGCCAGCGAGAAGGATGCCGAGGAAGAACTCGAGCGCATCGCTGCGAGGATCCAGCGTCTGGGCGCGATCAACCTGGCGGCCATCGATGAGTACCAGCAGCAATCGGAACGTAAACGTTATCTGGATGCCCAGAACGACGATCTGGTGGAAGCGCTCGATACCCTTGAGAACGTGATTCGCAAGATCGACAAGGAAACCCGTAACCGTTTCAAGGATACCTTTGATCAGATCAATGGCGGTTTACAGGCGCTTTTCCCAAAAGTTTTCGGTGGAGGCCGCGCGTATTTGGAACTGACGGGCGAAGATCTACTCGATACAGGGGTAACAATCATGGCGCAGCCGCCAGGAAAGAAGAACAGCACCATCCATTTGCTCTCCGGCGGCGAAAAAGCCCTGACCGCATTGGCCCTGGTTTTTGCGATCTTCAAGTTGAACCCGGCGCCGTTCTGCATGCTCGATGAGGTTGACGCGCCACTGGATGACGCTAACGTTGGACGCTACGCGCGGTTGGTAAAAGAGATGTCACAGACAGTGCAGTTCATCTACATCACCCACAACAAGATCGCCATGGAAATGGCCGAACAACTGATGGGTGTGACGATGCACGAACCCGGTTGTTCACGTCTGGTGGCCGTGGATGTCGAGGAGGCGATGGCGATGGTGGATGCCTGAGTCGTGGTTGTAGAAAAGGGTGTTTACGGTATGTAGGACTCTTTTCCTTGCTTCGACTTGCTGGCCAATCGACATATTCGCGCTAGCCAACGTGGTAGACGGTGTAAAGTTGCCTTTGGTCGTGCTAGTTTAATGTCAATTTTTCGTATACGTGGGCAAAACGCCTGTCAGAACATAGAGTTGGCGCCACGTTTTAAAGCGGTTTGCAGGTTGTAAACCCCTTATTTTTCAGCATTTTTCATAGAGGCACGGGATTACATGGAAATCGGTCTGCGCGAGTGGCTGATCGTCATCGGCATTATTGTCATTGCCGGTATTCTTTTCGATGGCTGGCGCCGTATGCGCGGCGGCAAGGGAAAACTGAAGTTCCGTCTTGATCGAAGTCTGTCCAATCTGCCGGACGAGGACAGCAGTGCCAGCGCCGAGCTGCTGGGCCCGCCGCGCGTGCTGGACACGCATAAAGAGCCGCAACTGGACGAGCAGGATCTGCCGTCGGTGAGCATGCCGGCCCGCGAGCCTCGCGAGTCGGGCTCCAAGCGCGGCAAGCGTGGCCACAGCGAGCCTTCCCAGGGCGACATGAACCTCAGCCTGGATCTGGACGGCGGCCCGGGCTTCAGCAGCCGTGACGACGACTTCCCGGATGACACCAAGGCTTCGCCTTCGGTCAACGGCAAAGAACAACCGCAAGCTGAAGAAGTGCTGGTGATCAGCGTGATCTGCCGCGACGCTGCCACCATCACATCGAAGGCTTGCTTCGGATGACGCGGGCCTGGCAGACCCAGGAAGAAGCTCACCGCCGGGGTGCTGAAGTGGTCGATGTCGTCCAGGTCGAATACGCCCGGTTTGACCGCGTTAGCCATGGAAAACAGCACCTCRCCGTTGCCTGCCATGCTTTCGTGACGATGGAAAATATCCATCTCGCCGAAACGCAGGCCGCTCTCCAGAATGTTCTGCAACAGCGCCGGGCCCTTGAAGCCGGCAGCGTCGCGGC
>NZ_JBFUIC010000382.1:0-3485 GCF_056402075.1 Pseudomonas sp. P4_C3 | reverse complement strand
CCTGGCGCGCATGCTCGACAACATGCTGTTTCTGGCCCGCACCGATCCGCGCAGTGCCTTGCGCCAGCGTCAGGAGCTGGATGCCGCCGACGAAATGCAACGCATGGCCGACTATTTCGAAGGCCCGGCAACCGACGTTGGCATCTGCATCAATGCCCGGGGCAGCGGCCTGATCTGGGCCGAGCCCATGTTGCTGCGTCGTGCATTGGCCAACCTGTGCGCCAACGCCATCAAGTACGGCGCGCCGCATTCCGAGCTGTGCATCCACGCCAGCCCGACCGCCGACGGCATCCAGGTACAAGTGCGCAACCACGGCCCGACCATCCCGGCCCGGCATCTGTCACGGCTGTTCGAACGCTTCTACCGGGTCGATGAGTCCCGCGAACGCTCGGCCCAATCCAATGGCCTGGGCCTGTCGATCGTGGCGACGATCATGCAACTGCACAACGGTGCCTGCCACGTCAGCAGTGCCGACGGCATCACCTGCTTCGAACTGTTTTTCCCGGCGCGGCAACAGCATGAGTAACGCCTGAGCGAAAACCACCCGGGGCACTTGCGACAAAACAATGCTCGAGGGCGCGTGTCATGACCTAACCTCATTGGCTAAGTGACTAACAACCCGTCGAGCACGCCGATGTGCAATGTACTGAGGTCAATGATTTACGTCGCCTTCGCGCTTCTGACGGCCAGCCCGGGATGGCTGTTGGCGGCGTCCGACACCCTTGCCCCCGCCCCCGCAGCCCCGATCATCAGCATCTCCGACAGCGAATTACTGGGGGTGCAAAACCAGCTGAACAGCCTCAAGCAGCAGGTTTCCCAGGCCAGCAATTACACCCAGCTGGAAAGCTCACAGGACCTGGTGCAAGTACTCATTCAGGATATTGAACGCCTGTCCACATCGCTGCTGCCCGGGCAGGCGCAGTTGCAGGCGCAACTCAACGTGCTGGGGCCAGTGCTGCTCGACGAGAACGCACTGGTGACGTCGGCGATTACCACCCAACGAGACACCCTCAGCGAGCAAAAAAACAAGATCGATAGCCAACTCAAAACCCTGGCCGCGCTGAAAATAAGTGCCGCCGAGCTGATCACCCAGATTGGCAGTATTCGGCGCAGCCTGCTGGAAGCGGAAGTGACCCAGCAGACCAGCAGTATCCTGAACCCGGGTTTCTGGTCGCCATTGTTCGATTTTCCGATCGAGGACCGCCAACGTTTCAGCGCTCTCATCGAGCAACTCGAGGTCACGCACCGGGCTGCCTGGCAACCCGGACAACGCGGGATCACGGCCGCCCTGCTGATCCTGGCCCTGGCCATCTGGACCGTGGGGCGAAAGCTCGCCGGCCGGGTTCTGGCATGGTTGTGCATCCATCGAATGCCTGAAGGCCGGTTGCGGCGCAGCTCCCTTGCGCTGGCATCGGTAATGGCGACGGTGCTGACCGCCGGCATCGCCCTGCAACTGCTGCATTTTGCCGGGACCCGCCAACTGCCCTACACCCCGCTGCTGGCCGACCTGGCGCAATATCTGGAAAAGCTGGCCTATACCTGCGTGCTGATCACCGGATTGAGTCGCGCACTGTTGTCGACCAAACATCCCTCATGGCGCCTGCCCGATATTGCCGATCCGGTGGCGCTGGCGATGGAGCCCTATCCGAGGTTGCTGGCTAGCATGCTGCTGGTGCTGGTGACCCTGGTGCAGATGAGCAATGTCACCGGCATGAGCGCCGAAGTGGTGTTGTTCGGTCGGGGCATCGTGGCGTTGCTCGCGGCACTGGTGATCGGTGCGCTGCTGTTGCGCGTCAGCAAGACTCGCAGGGACCTGATAGTGGCCSGCGAGGCTCCCGAAGGCGTCACCACCTTCGCCGGCCTGATTTATGCGTTTACCGGCATTGCCGTGGTGGTGTCCCTGTTCGCCCTGGTGATCGGCTACGTGACGATGGCCCGCTTCATCACCTATGAATTGGTCTGGATATTCATCATCTTCGCCGGTTTCTACCTGCTCACACAGGTTTACCAGGACACCTGCGACTACGTTTTTTCGCCCCGGCAACCCGCCGGCAAGACCATCAAACAGCTGCTGGGCATCGRCAATCCGCGCCTGGAGCAGATCTGCACCGTGTTGTCCGGGGCAGGCCGCGCCATCCTCCTGCTGATCGGCATCATTGCCTTGTTTGTCGGCGGCGTGGGGACGACGCTCGGGCAACTGGTCACCGGCACCGTGGCCATACTCGGCGGCGAAGGGCTGCGCAAACTGAACATCGTCCCGGACAACCTGGTCAATGCCATCCTCGCCCTGGTGATCGGCATCTACCTGATTCGCTCATTACGGCGCTGGCTGGATAACGAGTTCCTGCCGAAAACCGAGATGGACCCGGGCATGTGCGCCTCGCTGAGCACCCTGTTCGCCAACATCGGCTACGTGTCCGTCGTCCTGCTCACGCTGGCGTCGCTGGGGATCAAGTGGACCAACCTGGCCTGGATCGTCAGTGCCCTGTCCGTGGGTATCGGCTTCGGCCTTCAGGAGATCGTGAAGAATTTCATCTCCGGCCTGATCCTGCTGACCGAGCGCCCGGTGAAAGTCGGCGACCTGATCAGTATCAGTGGCGTCGAAGGCGACATTCGCCGAATCAACGTGCGGGCCACGGAAATACAACTGGCCGACCGCTCGATCATGATCGTGCCCAACTCCCACCTGATTTCGCAGAACCTGCGCAACGTCACCCTCGGCGGCAGCGCCCAGGGCGTGGTGATACTCGAACTGATGTTCCCGTTGGATATCGATCCGGAGCTGGTGCAAAACCTGCTGATGGACACCTACACCGAGCATGAATCCATTCTCGATAAACCGGTGCCATTTTTGCGTTTCAGTCAGCTGAAACCTGAAGGCATCACCTTGACCATCACCGGTTATGTCGGCAGCCCACGCACCGTTGGCGCGATCAAAAGCGAGCTGCTGTTCGAGATTCTCAAGCGGCTGGGTGCCGCGGGGATTGAACTGGCGAAACCGCCTGCCGTGTGATGCTCGTTCACACGGCAGACTTGAACGCCTTGTGCGACGACTGCACGGTGCGCTCGACGATTTCCAGCGGTGCGCAGGTTTTTCCCTGCGTACCAGTTGTATTGGCGGTTGTGCCAAATTGATCAATTGATAAGACGATTACGCGTTTGCGCGATCGGCACCTGTACTGGCTAAATACGTGTGACCTTGTCATTACTTTTGAACAGAAGGTGCCGTGAACCCGGGTGCGGCAGCCGCACGGATAAAAGCTTCGTCCAGTGTGCTTGCGTCGTAGCGACTCATGAACTCCTTGCCTGAACTGAACGGTTTAAACTGTTGTTCGCTGATCATGTAGAAGTTATCGCAATTGCTTGCTACCTCCTCAATGTTATGGGATGACACTAGAATCGCCGCTCCTTCATTAGCAGCTCCACGCAAACACTTCCAAATATAATGTCTGAATTCAGGATCAACTCCAGCGGTGGGTTCATCC
>NZ_JBFUIC010000381.1:0-3506 GCF_056402075.1 Pseudomonas sp. P4_C3 | reverse complement strand
GCACAACAGCAGGCCCGGCCCTTCGGGTTGTGCCTTAAAGCTGGCCATGCTGCGTTGCAGGCCTTGGAAAGGGAACAACCATTCCCAGCGGCCTRCGCCTTGCCTGGCCMGYTTTAAGGCACAACCCGAAGGGCCGGGYCTGCTGTTGTGCAGGGCTGYGTTGCTCGAAGCTKATTTGGAATGACCAAACYRCGCTTCTCGCGCCTTGCCCTGCACAACAGCAGACCCGGCGCGGTAGGGAAACTAATTGAGAACGCCCCCTAGGGAACATCACGGATCAGTCGCCATGCCTCTTCCCATGGCAACGGCTGTTTCATCCGCTCGGCGAGCATCGCCATGGCCCGGTCCATCTCGCAGGCGACCGCCGCCGACACCACGCCGTTTTTTCCAAACAGGCCAATGAAGGGCGGATCGCAAGGGTCGCCCTTGAACTCGACTTCGTCCCAGTTCTCGGCGTGACCGAGGTAGTCGTAGGTTTTACCGAAATGCCAGGTCCAGAAAAATGGCACGTCGAGGTAATGCTCGTCACCACCCAGCATATTCGCCGCGGCGATCCGCGCTTGCTGYTGGGCCAGTCGCCAGTGTTCGATGCGCAGGTATTGGTTGTTCAGCGGGAACGTGGCGATATCGCCAGCCGCCCAGAGGCCGTCGGCCACGCGCATTGCGCCGTCGACACGCAGCGAGTGATCCTGCTCTTTCGCCAGCCCRGTGAAGGCGGCAGTGGCTGGCGTGACGCCAATGCCGACCAGCACCAGATCGGCCGGCAAACGTTGGCCGTTGTCCAGGCGCACGGCTTCGACCTTGTCCGTTCCTTCGATCTGTACCGCATTGCCCTGGGTGTGAAACACGACGCCATTGGCTTCATGCCGCGCGCGAATGGCCTTGCCGACCGTGTCACCGAACTGCTTGGCAAACGGCACTTCGTGGCGGGCCAGCACTGTCACATTCAGGCCAAGCTGGCGCAGGGACGAGGCGGACTCCATGGCAATGAAACTGTCGCCGATGATCACGACTCGCTGGCCGGCGCTGGCGCTGTCCAGAATCTGTTGCGCATGGGCTTTGGAGCGTAAGACGAACACTTGCGGCAGGTCGGCGCCCGGCAGCGTCAGCGGGTTGGGCACGCCGCCGGTGGCCAACAGCGCGGCGTCGTATGTCAGTGTTTGGCCGTCAGTCAGCCGCAGCGTCCTGTTTGGCGCATCCAGGCTTGCCACTTCGCCTCGCAGGCGCTCGATCCGCTGCTCGCGGTAAAAATCCTCGTCGCGCAGCGGCGGGACTTCGTCCAGCGGCATCTCCCCGGCGATCACGTATTTGCTCAGCGCGGTACGGTCGTATCCAGCTTCGGCTTCGCGGTCGATCAACAGTAACCGGCCGCCGAAACCTTTCTCGCGCAAACACGCTGCCGCCGCCGTGCCTGCCGCGCCAGCGCCGACAATGATGAAGGTTCGTGGATCGTCGGCCGGTGGCGTGTGGGCGTCCGGCAACGGCTGGTCGCCGACCCAGATGTCGCCGTCACGGACTTCGAGGGGATAGCGCTTGAGACTATCCAGGGCTGGTGGTTCACACAGCCCGCCATCCTCGATCCGAAACTGCGCCTTGTGCCACGGGCAGGTCAGGCGCCCATTGCATACCGCACCGTAGGCCAGCGGGGCGCCGGCATGCGGGCATTCGGCCTGATAAGCGCGCAGTTGTTCACCGGCCCGCAACAGCAGAATCTTGCTGTCCTGGACCCGCACTTCCAGACCCCGGTCTTCGGGCACATTGGCGACACGCGCAACGCGATGCAGAGTCATGATTGCTCTCCAGACAGACGTTTCACTTATGAGTCTGGCGCTTATCGCGAGGTTCAGCCAATTCCCCCCTGCCACGGCGTGAACGGTCCGGCTATAGTTTGCACGCCGACGACGGCCCAACACGCACAAGGTGCTCCGGTATGACCCGATTGACCTCAATCAACACTTGGCTCGCGGCCTTGGCAGTCGCCCTTTGCGTGCAGTTCCCGGCGCAGGCCCAGGAACGTTTCACCCTGAACATTCCGGGTGTCTCCGATGACCGTCTGTTCACGTCCGCCGCCGCCGGCGATTCCGCGGGCTGTGGCGGACATAACATTTCCCCGGCATTGAACTGGAACGCCGGCCCGGCAGCCACCCAAAGCTACGCCATCGTCATGCACGACCCGGACGGCCAGAAAGGCCAGGGCGTCGATAACTGGGTGCATTACGGCATCAAGGCCGCTACCCACCAGATCCCGGCCGGTGCCGGGACCAAACCAGGCCTCGAGGGCGTCAGCGGTACCAATAGCAAGGCAACCACCGGCTACATTGGCCCTTGCCCGCCCGTTGGCGACAGCGCGCACCACTACATCATCCAGATCTACGCCCTGGACCTGGCCCCGGAAGCCTTGCCCGCCGGCCTGACCCGTGCGCAGCTGCTGGAAAAAATCAAAGGCCACGTCCTGAGAAACAGCAGCGTGGTGCGGCGCTATCACCGCTAAGGCTGATCGCCTCAGCAGATTTGCAGAAAACTGAAGTGCGCGGCATTCCTGGGATTTGGCATCCACCCCCGAAAGCGCGCACTATCAGGCTATAGCCGATGCGTTGGAGGATGCCGTGGCAAAAAAAATCGACCGCATCGCCCAAATGCTCAACTGCCCACAAAAGGGTGAGGAACTGCGGCGAGCGATTACCGAGAGTCGCAAGGATTTTCTGCTGAATCAGCCGGAAGAGGACATTGTTGAAGACGACGACCTTGAAGAGGAGTTTTTCGAGGACGACGAGGACGATGATGAGTACGACGAGTTCGACTGGACGACAGAATGAAAAAAACCGCTTCGGCGGTTTTTTTGTGGGCCAGGGCAGCACCGGTCGGAGATTCGTTGACCCTCATGCAGGGAATGGAACACTATAAGGTACTTTTTTTCGTACCTTTGGAGCCGTCATGGAGCAGCTACTTGCCAGCCGTTCGGTCAGTATCACCGAGCTCAAGCGCAGCCCGAGCACTGTCATCGAGCAAGCGGGTTCCGAGCCTGTTGCCGTGCTCAACCACAATCGCCCTGCCGCCTATCTTTTACCGCACGCGGCCTATCAACAGCTGCTGGATCGGCTACAGGCTGCCGAACTTCGTGAAGCCATTGCGGCCAGCCGCAATGATCCGCGTCCGGCCATTGCTGGCGATACGGTGTTTGCCGAGCTTGATGCGCTGATTGATGAGGTAGCAGCCGAGCAAAGCCGTCCATGAGGCAATTGCTTTTCTCTGCATTGGCACGGGACGATCTGCTGCAAGTCGCTCGTTTTATCGCCCGAGACAATCCTGAGCGGGCCCGGACGTTTGTGCGCGAGCTTCGCATGCAGTGCACACGATTGATCGATCAACCGAACTTGGGTGTTTCAAGAGACGATTGCGCGAAGGGATTGCGAATGCTTGCCCATGGCCGATATCTGGTTTTCTACTGTTTGATGGACGACGGGGTCAAGGTCGAACGCGTGCTGCATAGCGCGTGCTGCATAGCG
>NZ_JBFUIC010000380.1:0-3509 GCF_056402075.1 Pseudomonas sp. P4_C3 | reverse complement strand
GATGCGAGGGATATTTACTCTCCACGCTTGAGTCCAGGCCAACCTTGCGCAGGTACTGGTGGGCTCGCTGCACAGCTTCCTTGCGCTTGATGCCAAGGACATGAATGGGCGCTTCGATGATGTTTTCCAGCACCGTCATGTGCTGCCACAGGTTGAAGTGCTGGAACACCATCGACAGTTTGGTGCGTATTTTTTGCAGTTGGCGCGGATCGGCCACACTCATGGCGCCGTTGATATCTTGTTTCGTGCGAATTTCCTCGTTGTTCACGGTAATTCGCCCGGCACAGGGCTGTTCGAGGAAGTTGATGCAGCGCAGGAAGGTACTCTTACCTGATCCGCTCGAACCGATGATGCTGATGACATCACCTGTTTTGGCTTTGAGTGATACACCTTTGAGGACTTCATGAGGGCCGTACTTCTTGTACAGCTCATCTATGTTTAACTTGTACATTTTCGACGCTCTCCAAATGGCGGCAGATCAATGAGCTTGAGGTTTCAAGAAGGCCAGCCAGCGAATTTCGCAGCGACGAAAAAGCCAGACCAGGGTAAACACCATCAAGGCATAGAGCACCGCCGCTATACCGAATGCCTCGAACGAGGAGTAAGTGGCCGAGTTCACATCGCGGGCGACCTTAAGCAAATCAGGAACGGTGGCGGTGAATGCGAGGGTGGTGGAGTGCAGCATGAGGATCACCTCATTGCTGTAGTACGGCAGCGCACGACGTAGCGAAGACGGCAAAATGATTCGTCGGTACAAGGTAAAGCTGGACATGCCATAAGCGCGACCGGCTTCAATTTCACCGTAAGGTGTCGCGCGGATCGCTCCAGCGAAAACCTCCGTGGTGTATGCGCAGGTGTTGAGGGCAAAAGCCAATAACGTGCAGTTGATCCCTTCGCGGAAGAAGGCATTCAGTTCCGGTTGGGATCGGACCATTTCCAGGCTGTAGACACCGGTATAAAGAAGCAGCAACTGGATATACAGCGGCGTACCTCGAAACACATAGGTATAGAACCAGACGGGCCCGCGGATGAACGGATTTCTTGAGACGCGCGCCACTGCCAGAGGCACAGCGAAGACGCCGCCGATGGCGATGGAAACCACCAGCAGCCACAATGTCATGGCAACGCCGGACAGTTGATAGCCATCGAACCAGAGGTAGGATTGCCAATACTCCTGGATGATTTCGATCATAGCTGTGCCCCTCTGACACCGGCAGAGTAGCGGCGCTCCAGCCACATCAGGATGCCGTTGGACAGGGTGGTAATCGATAGATAAATCAGAGCGCCGATCAGACTGAAGTAGAACAATTGCATCGAGTGTTTGCCGGCATCCTGGGTTACCTTGACGATATCTATAAGACCGATAATCGAGACCAGCGCGGTTGCCTTGATCAGCACCTGCCAGTTGTTGCCTATGCCTGGAAGTGCAAAGCGCATCATTTGTGGGAACAGGACTCGCACAAAAATTTGTCGACGATTCATTCCATAGGCRATGGCAGCCTCAAGCTGGCCGGCAGGTACAGACTGAAAGGCGCCGCGAAACGTCTCGGTGAAATAGGCGCCGTAGATGAAACCAAGGGTAAAAACCCCGGCAACAAATGGATTGAGATCAACCTGCTCGAATTGCATCCACTCGGTAAAAACATTCAAAAAAATTTGTAGGCTGTAGAACAACAGCAACATGATCACCAGATCAGGAACACTGCGGATCAATGTTGTGTAACCTGTTGCCAACACTCGCAAGAGGCGCTGGTTGGAAAGCTTTGCCGACGCACCGATTAAACCGAGTGACACAGACAGCAACATCGAGAGCAACGCCAGCTTGATGGTTGCGAAGGTACCTTCGAGTATCAACGCACCATAACCCTGTAAAAACATGTTCTGTCTCTCCTTCGGCAATAGCGGTCCGCAGACCGTCTATTTAGAGGCTTGGAAATCAGGGGGGAACTGTGGAGGAAGATAGGAAGGCTCTTGATCATCTACGTAGGGATGATCAGAGCCAGCCAGGAAAAGGATTCAGTTATAGATGTCGAAAGTGAAGTACTTCTTCTGAAGCGCCTCGTAGGTTCCGTTTTCGTGCATTTCTGCCAGAGCGCCGTTGATGGCTTTGATCAGCGCCTGGTCATCCTTGCGCAGGCCAATCGCAATCCCCTGGCCCAGTAGCTTTTCATCCTGGACAGTGTCGCCAGCAAAAGCGAAACCGGTATTTTGGGGCGTCTGCAAGAAACCGATGTCTGCAACGACCGCGTCTGTCAGGGTGGCATCGATACGGCCACTGACCAGGTCCGGGYAGAGCAGATCCTGATTGGTGTAGGACACCATGGTAACGCCATGTGGTGCCCAAACTGACCTGACGTAAGCCTCCTGGGTACTGCCTWGGGCGACGCCGACACGCCTACCCTTGAGCGACTCCACTGTCGGGAGCAAACCGCTATCAGCCTTGGCGATCAGACGATTGGGCGAGTTGTAGAGCCGGTCAGAGAACGCGATATTTTCTTTGCGTTTTTCGTTGACGGTCATCGCCGAAAGAATGCCATCGAACTTCTTCGCCTTGAGTGCCGGGATGATGCTGTCGAAAGCGACTTCCACCCAGACGCACTTGACCTTGAGTTGAGCGCAAATGGCATTACCCAGATCAATATCGAAACCGACTAATTGACCACTGGGCTCCTTTGATTCGAACGGAGCGAACGTCGGATCTACGCCGAAGCGAATCGTGCTCAAATCGTTAGCGAGCGCGCCGGTCGACGCGAGAGCAAATACCGTGGCGAGAATGATTTTTTTCATTTTTCTTTGCCTTTTTCTGTCATTGGAGTTTGCGCATGGCTAATGCAAGGTCTTGGTGCAGGGCTAATCCAGGTGGCCTTCACTGCCTGCAAGAGGCAGCGCTGGCAGGACCAGAATACGAGAGTCTGAATATTCGAAAAGATGTTAAAAACTGTTGCTTTGTATAGCTGAGCTAAAGTATTAATCAGCGCTCGATTTTCTGGAGATGCAGATGAATAACTTGCCTTCTCTGCGGGCCATACAGGTGTTTGAAGCTGTAGGACGCTTCGGTGGAATTGTCGAAGCGGCAAGGCGCCTGGGCATCTCGGCAGGGGCTGTCAGTCAGCAGATGAGATTGCTGGAAGACAGCCTGGGGATGAGTTTGACGTTCAGGGTGGGCAAGCGTATCCGCCTGACTGCTGCGGGGCAGCGTTACCACGATAGCTGCGTGGCAGCGTTCGAAATGCTGCGCATTGCTCAGGTAGAAGTCGAACGAGCGAAGAGTGCCACCAACTTACGGATTAGTGCTTTGCCATCGCTGCTTTCAGATTGGTTAGCTCCTCTTATCTACACATGGCAGAGCGATCACCCGGAAATAAATCTGTTTCTTGATGGTAGCCATGCTGAACCCTCACCTGACGGCTATGAAATCGATTTTCGGGTGACATACGGAGATTATGCGGCAACCGAGCACGCCATTGAGTTGTTCCGAGATTGTGTCGTTCCGGTCTGTAGCCCACACA
>NZ_JBFUIC010000379.1:0-3513 GCF_056402075.1 Pseudomonas sp. P4_C3 | reverse complement strand
CAGCGATACTGCTTGTACAGCTTGACCATCTGCTTCAGTACGCCGTCACCTTCCAGGTTGACGCACAGGTCGTCCGCCAGTACCACGGCGAACGGCTCGTCGCCGATCAGCGGACGACYGGTCAGGATCGCATGACCCAAACCTTTCATTTCAGTCTGGCGAGTGTAGGAGAACGAGCACTCATCCAACAGRCGGCGGATGCCGACCAGGTATTTTTCCTTGTCGGTGCCCTTGATCTGGTTTTCCAGCTCGTAGCTGATGTCGAAGTGGTCTTCCAGGGCGCGCTTGCCGCGACCGGTGACGATGGAGATTTCGTTCAAGCCAGCGTCCAGTGCTTCTTCAACGCCGTACTGGATCAGTGGCTTGTTCACCACCGGCAGCATTTCTTTGGGCATGGCTTTAGTCGCTGGCAGGAAGCGAGTGCCGTAGCCGGCTGCTGGGAACAAGCATTTCTTGATCATATAAGTCCTTGTAAGGGCTGTGCGTGTACGAGTTTCGGCGCAGTCTAATCAGGCGGCGTGCACCTTACAATGCCCCCGCGCTGGCTAACCGATGCCAACATAGAGAAATAAACTGGCCGATAGTTCCCTGCGCAAGCCCTTATGCATAGCAGAGACTTGCGCAATTGCACGGCTTTCAACCGCCAGGAACGAAGCACCATACGCCCTTCGGCACCCGTTGAGTGCGTTTGGCGGTATCATGGCGCGATTGAACCAGACAACGAGGCAAATAGATGTCGGCAGTAAAAAGCGTCAACGGATTCCTGATCAATCAGGTGAAAGACGGTCAATGGTGGGTAGCCAGTGTCGCCGGTGAAAATATCGCCGGACCTTTCCCTTCCGAAGCCCTGGCAATCGAAGTGGCCTCGGTGCTGGAGCTTGAGCACCCGGAGCCCAAGCGACGTGGCAAGGACAATAGCTGATCGACGTCCAATGCGAATAGCCCTGCCATTGCGCAGGGCTTTTTTATGAATGCATGCAATAACGTGGCGTTTGGCTATAACCTTTTGCCTGCGGCGCTGTCTCAGCCTTAGCCCCTCCCCTGATGATGATCAAGCCATGAACAAAATTTTGCCTTTGCTAGCGGTATTGGCCCTGAGCGGCTGCGCAACGTCGGAAGAAACCTACCTGGGCAACGGAGAACAAGGCCTATCGATTGATTGCTCCGGGGAAGCCAATTCCTGGGCTGCGTGCTACGAAAAGGCCGATGCGTCCTGTGCCGGCACCGGCTACAAGATTGTCGGAACCGATGGTACGCCCTCGCTCAAGGAGAGCGACAAGACCCTCGGCGCCGATATCGGCAACTACAAGAGCCGCAGTGTCGTGGTGGTCTGCAAAGAAGGCGCTCGGCCCTACAGATGAATTTCGGCGAACTTGATCCCAAGTCCACGCACGGTATCGATCAAATCATCAAGGCGACTGAAAGACTCGACTTCATCATTGTCATCCACCAGGAAATAGCTGCGCCCGGCGCTTTTCTTGAAAAACACGATCCATTCCCCCAGCTCCGCCGGATTCTGAATCACATGAGTGGCAGAGATTAAACCCTCTGCATGGCGCTCCCGGACCTGCTCTCGCTTCATGTTCGACTCCAGAAATGACGATGCCGCCAAAGCATGGCTTTGGCGGCATCGGTGCTGATCGTCGACAGTCTATCAGCCGGAAATGCACTCGTTGGCAGCATTCTGTACGTCCATTGGACGCACCGGGACATTGGACATGCTCTCGTGCAGCTTGATGCTGCTGCCACCCGAACGCTCTTCAATGTCGAATACGGCAGACGGGCCCGAGGAATACTTGAGTGGCACGATGACACGCAACCCATCCTTGTGCGGCTCGATTTGCAAGGCGCCACGACTGTCGGCCAGTTTTTCGCTCAGGCATTGCGCATATTCATGGGGTTTCTTGCCAGAAATCACGTTCATGGTCGGCAGCGACTCGTTGATTTCCGAGACGTTCGCACAACCACTCACCAATACCGCCAGCGAAAGAACCAAAAAACCCCACTTCATACAAAACCTCCGATAAAGAGGCTCGGACAGCGCAGATGCGTTTTTTCTCCGAGACAAACTGCTTTATCGCTCATCAAACGTGAAATTAGCGTTTTTAATTGTCAAAGTGGCCGGATAATAAGCCCTTCGGGCTGATAAACTGCGCCAATCGCCCATGCTATCGTTTTGATTTTGTAGAAAAAGCCCTTCTGGAGGCGCCTCATGAAATTTATCCATCAGCGCGAGCACCTCAATGAAGACGACATTGTCGTCATTCAATGCTCCCAAATGTGCAACATCCGCTTGATGAACGACGCCAACTTCCGCAGCTTCAAGAATGGCGGTCGTCACACCTATCACGGCGGCGCATTCGACACGTTTCCGGCCCGCATCACCGCTCCCAGCACCGGTTTCTGGAACATCACGATCGACACCGTCAACCGCCGCGCTATCAGCGTGACGCGCAAACCCACCCTGACCCACTCGATCAAAATCATTCGCCGTTCCAGCACGAAACTGAGCTGATCAGCGAACCCGAAACACAAGACAGGCAGATACAACCGTGGCCCAAACGACCAAGTACGTCATCAAATACAAACTCAACGGTGAGCGCCGCTTCGAGTTTGCCCAGCTTGAAAACGGCACCCCGGAAGAAGCCAAAGCGGCGCTGGATGCCCTTCATGGACAAGACGACGTCATCAGCGAAATCAGCGTCAGCAAAGCGCTGTAACGCGATCCGGAGCGACAATGGACGTCCGCTCCCATTCGCAGTTCGACCGCAAGCAGCGGAGTGCCAGCTTTATTTTTGCCGTGCAGACTAGCGACCTCAACAACAAGAGGCCCGGCAATGAGCGAGCAATATCTGGACAGGCTGGACTGGCCCTGGCTGGAACAGCAACTTGATCAGGACGGTTGCGCCGTCATCCCGTCACTGTTGAGCCACAAGGCTTGTGATCAGGTCAGCGCCTTGTACCCTCGAACCGAGCCCTTTCGCTCGCACGTGGTGATGGCTCGTCACGGGTTCGGCCGCGGCGAATACAAGTATTTCAACTACCCGTTGCCGGAATTGGTGGCCCGCTTGCGCAGTGCGCTCTACCCGCGCCTGGTGCCCATCGCCAATCGCTGGCAGGAACAAATGGGTTTGCCCGAGCGTTTTCCTGAAACCCATCAAGCCTTCCTCGAACGCTGTCATGCCGCTGGTCAGAACCGTCCGACACCGTTATTGCTGCAATATGGTCCGCAGGACTACAACTGTTTGCATCAGGATTTATACGGTGAGCATGTTTTCCCACTGCAAGTGGCGATTCTGCTGTCAGAACCCGAAGAAGACTTCACCGGTGGCGAGTTTGTCCTGACCGAACAGCGCCCGCGAATGCAGTCACGCCCGATGGTCATCAGCCTGAAGAAAGGCGACGGGGTGATCTTTGCCGTCAACCAGCGGCCGGTCAAAGGCGTTCGCGGTTACTATCGCGTGACCCTGCGCCACGGCGTGAGTCGCCTGCACAGCGGCAAACGGCATACCC
>NZ_JBFUIC010000378.1:0-3530 GCF_056402075.1 Pseudomonas sp. P4_C3 | reverse complement strand
CGGTGAAGCGGTTGACGCATTGGTCGCTGGAGCCATTGAGGCTCACGCGCTCCGGACGAATGGACAGGGTCACCGGCTCACCGGTCTGGCCGACGTTAACCGCCAGGGCTTCCACCTTTTCACCGCGTCCGAGTTCGACAATGCAACGGTCGCCGGTTTGGCTGTGCAGGCGGCCATTGAGGCGGTTGTTCTCGCCGATGAAGTTGGCGACGAAGGTGTTCTTTGGCTCTTCGTAGAGGGTGCGCGGCGGCGCGATCTGCTGGATTTCGCCCTGATGGAACACCGCCACACGGTCGGACATGGTCAAGGCTTCGCCCTGATCGTGGGTCACGTAGACCACGGTGACGCCCAGGCGCTGGTGCAGGTGCTTGATCTCCATCTGCATGTGTTCACGCAGTTGTTTGTCGAGTGCGCCGAGGGGTTCGTCCATCAGCACCAATTGCGGCTCGAACACCAGTGCGCGGGCCAATGCCACACGCTGTTGCTGACCACCGGAGAGCTGCGCCGGGTAGCGTTGGGCGAAGGCATCGAGCTGGACCATGCTCAGGACCCGCTTGACCCGGGCACTGACGTCGCTCTTGTTCATGCCACGCACGGTCAGCGGGAACGCCAGGTTCTCGGCCACCGTCATGTGCGGGAACAATGCATAGTTCTGAAATACCATACCGATGTCGCGCTTGTGCGGCGGCACGTTGTTGATGGCACGCCCCGCCAACAGGATTTCGCCCGCGGTCGGCGTTTCGAAGCCGGCGAGCATCATCAGGCTGGTGGTCTTGCCGGAACCGGACGGCCCGAGCAAGGTGAGGAATTCGCCTTTGCGAATGTCCAGGTTGAGGTCTTTGACGATCAGGTTCTCGCCGTCGTAGCTCTTCTGCACTCCACGAAAGCTGACCAGAACATCATTGGCCCCTGCACTTGAATCGACCTGGCTCATACCCACACCTTTGTTATTGATGACTGCTGTGGGATTAAGCCTAGTGGACGCTGGAGACCACGCAAATCGGGGGGCAAGAGAGATTCGCCTCAGCCGGATGGAAGGTTGGGGGTAGGGATTGCCCTACAAGGATGGCGCGTTTTGGCAAATGTAGTGGCAAGGGGTCAGCTACAAGCCACAAGTAACGGTGAAAGCAGCTCGTCAGGCACGTCGCTATTGGATATGCGCACGGTTCAACGACTGATGGAGAACCCTGTGGGAGCGAGCTTGCTCCGGGCGGCGTTCCGACGATAGCGGACTGTCAGTCGACATCAGTATTGACTGATAGGGCCTCATCGCGAGCAAGCTCGCTCCCACAGGTACAGCGGTGTGGTTTAGAGGAGCTTGTGTTCCATCGCGTACTTCACCAGTTCCGCCAACGAGGTGATGTTGAGTTTCTGCATCAGCCGCGCCTTGTGGGTGCTGATGGTTTTGCTGCTCAGCGCCAGTTGCTGGGCGATATCGTTGACGTTGGCGCCCTGGGCCAAGCGTTCGAACACAGAAAATTCGCGCTCGGAGAGCAGCGAATGCAAAGGACGCGAGTCGGTCAGGCCGACCTCGAAGACCATGCGGTCTGCCAGTTCCGGGTCGATATAACGCCCGCCCGACGCCACTTTGCGAATGGCCGTCAGCAACAGCGCCGGGTCGCTGTCCTTGGTCGCATAACCGGCAGCGCCCACCTTCAGCGCCCGGGCGGCCATCTGCGCTTCGTCGTGCATCGACAACACCAGGATCGCCGGCGGATTATTCAGGGCGCGAATCCGCGGAATCGCTTCCAGACCGTTGACGCCTGGCATGGAGATGTCCAGCAACACCACTTCGCAGGGCACATGACGCAAGGTGTCGAGCAACTGCTCGCCATTGCTCGCCTCCCCCACCACCAGCAAGTCCTTGGCCAGGYCGATCAACTGCTTGATGCCTTCGCGAACGATGGTGTGGTCTTCGGCTACCAGTACACGAATCACTTGCCCCTCCTCATTGATTACGACTGTCGGCGGTCCAGCGGCACGCGCACACTCAGGGTCGTGCCTTCACCCGGTTCACTCTCAAGGGATAACTCACCACCCATGATCAATACCCGCTCACGCATTCCGACGATCCCAAAGGACRCTGGCCTGCCAAGCGCGGCGACAAATCCTACACCGTCATCGCTGACCGTCAGACACAACTCGTCGCCTTCCAGCGCCAGCGTCAGTTCAACAGTATGCGCCTGGGCGTGGCGCATGACATTGGTCAGCGCTTCCTGAAGGATCCGGAACAGGCCGATAGCCTTGGCGTCGCTGAGCACCGGAAGATTGTCCGGCACTTGCACCAGACACGGGATCTGCGTGCGCGCCTCAAACCGTCGGGCCTGCCATTCGATGGCCGAGGCAATACCCGCATCGAGAATCGGTGGGCGCAATGCAGTCGCCACGTCGCGAACCAATTGGAAGAGTTGAGCRATCAGGCGCTTCATGCTGCCCAGGCGCTCGTTAAGGCCTGGATCGAGTTGCGCGTAAGCCAGTTCACACATGGAGGTTTCCAGCTTGAGCACGGTCAGCATCTGACCCAGCTCATCGTGAACTTCCCGGGCGATGCGCGCCTTTTCTTCTTCGCGCACGCTTTCCAGGTGCGCGGACAACTCACGCAGTTGTTCCCGGGAGCTGGCCAGTTCAAGCTCTATGCGCTTGCTCTCGCTGATGTCCCAGACAATACCGTCCCAGACATAGGCTCCGTCTTCCAGCCGGCGGGTGATGGCCTTGATTTCTGCCCAGCGCTGTTCGCCCTGGCGCGTGAGAATTCGACCTTGCCACGACCAGTCGCTGTCGGTATCCAGCGCATGATCCTGGGTCTGGTGATAGCTGGCCTTGTCATCCGGATGCACGAGGCTGCGCAGGCCTTTGTCGCGATGCGCCAGCGTGGCCGGCGAATAACCCACCAGGCTTTCGCTGCCTTCGCTGATGTAGGCAAAGTCGATCTGRCCGGTCACCGGCGCCCGCTCCAGGCGGAATACCAGCCCCGGAACATTGGCGGCGATGCCTTGCAGCCGCGCCTCGCTTTCCTGCAAGGCGGCCAGGGCGCGGCGCCGCTCGGTGACGTCGTTGAGGTAAACCACCAGGTATTCGCCATCGCGAAAGCGCAGAAAGCTCAACGAGACATCGGCCGGCAGGATGCTGCCATCGGCCCGCACGCAATTGGATTCGAAACTTTGCGGGCCGTCTTCACTGGCCCGGGCGCGCTTCCACAGGTTCAGCCAACGGTCCATGTGCAGGCCAGGCTCGAAGTCGATCAGGGGTCGATCGATGATCCCTCCGGCCGGATAGCCCAGCATGCTTTCCGCCGCGCGGTTGGCGTAGCGCACGTGGCTGTCCCAGTTGACCCAGAGGATGCCGACAGTGCTCTGGTCGATGGAAAACTGGGTGAGCTGTAACGCCTCTTCGCTGGCGGCGCGCAAGGCGATGTCTTCCTGCGCGGCCAGCAGGCGTTGTTCCAGGTTGTGTTGCTGGCGACGCTGCCAGAACACGATGGCCATGCAACTTAACGTCAGCACAGCCAGTAACAGGCAGAGGTTCTGCCA
>NZ_JBFUIC010000377.1:0-3530 GCF_056402075.1 Pseudomonas sp. P4_C3 | reverse complement strand
GGGTAACACCGTACGGATCTCGGTGGAGGCCACCAATGGCGACATCTTCTCCAAGGAGTACATGGAGACCCTGCGTCAGATCAACGATGAGGTGTTCTACATTTCTGGTGTCGACCGTTCCGGCCTCAAGTCGCTGTGGAGCCCGAGCGTTCGCTGGACCGAAGTGACGGAAGAGGGCTTCGYCGGTGGTGAAGTGATTCCGCAGAGCTACAACGGCTCCCAGGCCAGCCTCGATTTGCTGCGCAACAACGTGCTCAAGTCCGGCCAGGTCGGGCGCCTGGTGTCCAACGACTTCAAGTCGAGCATCGTCGACATTCCGTTGCTGGAGTCCTACCCGGACCCGCAGGACCAGGGCAAGCTGCTGGCGCTGGACTATCGCCAGTTCTCCCACGAGCTTGAGGACAAGATCCGCACCAAGTTCGAAGCGCAGAACCCGAATGTGAAGATCCACATCGTCGGTTTCGCCAAGAAAGTCGGTGACCTGATCGATGGCCTGGTGATGGTGGTGATGTTCTTCGGCATCGCCTTCGTCATCACCCTGATCCTCCTGCTGTGGTTCACCAACTGCCTGCGCAGTACCGTCGCCGTGTTGAGCACGACGCTGGTGGCGGTGGTCTGGCAACTGGGCCTGATGCACTTTTTCGGCTTCGGGCTCGACCCCTATTCGATGCTGGTGCCGTTCCTGATCTTCGCCATCGGTATTTCCCACGGCGTGCAGAAAATCAACGGGATCGCCTTGCAATCGAGCGAGGCGGACAACGCCCTGACGGCCGCGCGCCGTACTTTCCGTCAATTGTTCCTGCCGGGGATGATCGCGATCCTCGCCGATGCCGTGGGTTTCATCACGCTGCTGATCATCGATATCGGCGTGATCCGTGAACTGGCCATCGGCGCATCCATCGGTGTGGCGGTGATCGTGTTCACCAACCTGATCCTGCTGCCGGTGGCGATTTCCTATGTCGGCATCAGCAAGCGTGCGGTCGAGCGCAGCAAGAAAGACGCTGTGCGCGAACACCCGTTCTGGCGCCTGCTGGCGAATTTCGCCAGCGCCAAAGTTGCACCGGTGTCCATCCTGCTGGCGTTGATCGCCTTTGGCGGCGGCCTGTGGTACAGCCAGAACCTGAAAATCGGCGACCTCGACCAGGGTGCCCCGGAGCTGCGTCCGGACTCGCGCTACAACAAGGACAACAACTTCATCATCAACAACTACTCCACCAGCTCCGATGTGCTGGTGGTGATGGTCAAGACCAAGGCCGAAGGCTGCTCGCGCTATGAAGCCATGGCGCCGATCGACGAGCTGATGTGGAAGATGCAGAACACCGAGGGCGTGCAGTCGGCGATTTCCCTGGTGACCGTGTCCAAGCAGATGATCAAGGGCATGAACGAGGGCAACCTGAAATGGGAAACCCTGTCGCGTAACCCTGATGTGCTGAACAACTCCATTGCCCGCGCTGACGGCCTGTACAACAACAGCTGCTCCCTGGCGCCGGTGCTGGTGTTCCTCAACGATCACAAGGCCGAGACCCTGGATCGCGCGGTACATGCGGTGCAGGCGTTCGCCAAGGAGAACAACAAGGAAGGCCTGGAGTTCATCCTCGCTGCCGGTAACGCCGGGATCGAGGCGGCCACCAACGAGGTGATCAAGAAGTCCGAGCTGACCATCCTGATCCYGGTGTACATCTGCGTGGCGGTCATGTGCATGATCACCTTCCGCTCGTGGGCGGCGACCTTGTGCATCGTGCTGCCACTGGTGCTGACCTCGGTACTCGGCAACGCCCTGATGGCCTTCATGGGCATCGGCGTGAAAGTGGCGACCCTGCCGGTCGTGGCGCTCGGGGTGGGGATCGGCGTGGACTACGGTATCTACATCTACAGCCGTCTGGAAAGCTTCCTGCGTGCCGGCCTGCCGCTGCAAGAAGCGTACTACCAGACGCTGAAGTCCACCGGTAAGGCGGTGCTGTTCACCGGTCTGTGCCTGGCCATCGGCGTGTGCACCTGGATCTTCTCGGCCATCAAGTTCCAGGCCGACATGGGGCTGATGTTGACCTTCATGCTGTTGTGGAACATGTTCGGTGCGCTGTGGCTGTTGCCGGCACTGGCGCGGTTCCTGATCAAACCTTCGAGGCTGGCGGGGCAGAAGGGCAATTCGTTGTTCGCTCACTGAGCCCTGGACGGTCTCAAAAGCCGCAACCTGAAGTTGCGGCTTTTCTTATGGGGGCGTATCAGCGCGGTTCCAGGGGCAGAAATACGCTGTTGGCTTGTTCTCTGCTGATGATGCCGCGATGAATATCGATTTTCTGTTTCGGATCTTTGGCCTTGGCCATCGCCGATTCGTACGTATCAAATTGTTGTTCTTTGGTTTTTAGATGGGCTCGGGTGTAGTCAGCCTTGGCGTCATCCACATTGGCATAGTGAAAATGCGCGTACGACCAGGCTTGATTGTGTTCATTGAGCAGGACGTATTCCTGCATGAAGTCTCGCCGTCCGGTTTTCAGTTGAACCCGGCTGCCGCTGATTCGAGCGAAAACTGCCTTGCGCTGTAGCAAATATTCGACACTCTCGCTGCTCGGTGGCCGGGCCAGGGTCATACGCGTGCGAAGTTCTGTTGCCTTGGTGTCGAGGGTGCGAGCCGTGTCCCGTAGCCCGTTGATGAGCGTGAAGTCCTGCTCCTTGTTAACCGGGGCGTTTTCATGGTGTTCCAGACGGTCGGCATACCCGGTGAGTTTTTGAGCCTCCCGTTGCAATTGCTCTTCAATTTCCTTGGGAGAGCTCGCGCGCTGAGCGTAGCTTTCGATCTTCGTCACCTGCTTGTCCACGTTGGCCATCGCCTTGCGGGCATCGCCTTTGAGTTGCGAGTAGGGACGCGAGGGTACTTGGGGTGCTGGTTGCCTGGGCTTGACGATTTCTACCCAGACATTCGGTTCATGTTCGTGGAAAGAGGTCAATGGTCTGTCTTCCAGCGGACCGTTGATGTCGACAATGTCTGCGCCCTGGTTGGCCACGCGAGGGCGGATATCGCCGATCAATGTACCCTTTGCGGTTTTGATGACCCTCTTTCGACCGGCCCATGAAGGACGGTTGATCGCTGGCTTGCTGCTGCCGACGGCAGATGAAGCGGATTCATCAGGTAGCGGCTGGCTCTGCAATTCGGCGGCCAGACGTTGTTCGGCATCGACGCGCAGTTCATTGATGAGCTCCCGCAGACGATTGAAGGCGGTTGATTGCAACTCGTCAGCATCGAAGATGCCGATACTCTCAAGCCCGTCCAGTGCCTTGCTGTAGTGATTAACCAGGTTATCCAGCACGGCAATACGATCGCCACTTTCATAGATGTGTGAACTTTGCAGTTCATCGTGAGAGCGGGACAACAGCAGTATTGGATTAACGGCGTCTTCCAAGGCTGTCGCGGTTTGCGTCCCCAAATTCCTGGTACTGAGGATCCGCAAGATAACCAACTGGTAAGACTTGACTCTCAACGCCGTGAGTTCGTTTTCCGGTCTGTTGTGGGTCAGTCGCTGCCAAGACTCGGC
>NZ_JBFUIC010000376.1:0-3532 GCF_056402075.1 Pseudomonas sp. P4_C3 | reverse complement strand
TTGCGGCGCTGTCGACGTCGCTGATGGTCAGGGTGCCGGCGGTGGAAATGTCGACGGCGGCATTGGTCTCGGTGAGGTTGGCGATGCCGGCGGACAGCACGGCGGCATCGTTGGTGCCGAGGATATGCACGGTGACCGAAGTGAGGGTGCCGTCGGCACTGCTCACCGCGAAGGTGTCGGTGTAGGTGGTACCGGCGGCGAACTCGTTGTGGGCGGAGTTGGCGACGTAGGTCCAGGCACCACCGGTACCGATGGAGAACTGGCCGTAGCTGCCGGTGGTGTTGGTTTGGGCGACGAAGGTTGCGGCGCTGTCGACGTCGCTGATGGTCAGGGTGCCGCTGGTGGAGATGTCGGCGGCGGCATTGGTCTCGGTGAGGTTGGCGATGTCGGCRGACAGCACGGCCGCATCGTTGGTGCCGAGGATATGCACGGTGACTGAAGTGAGGGTGCCGTCGGCGCTGCTCACCGCGAAAGTGTCGGTGTAGGTGGTACCGACGGCGAACTCGTTGTGGGCGGAGTTGGCGACGTAGGTCCAGGCACCRCCGGTRCCGATGGAGAACTGGCCGTRGCTGCCGGCGGTGTTGGACTGCACCTGGAAGCTTTCCGGGCTGTCGATATCGCTAATGGTCAGGCTACCGCCGGTGGTCAGCGGAGCATTGGTTTCGCTCAGCGTAACGCTGGCCGAGGACAGCACGGCGGCGTCGTTGCTGCCGGTGACGGTGATAGTCACCAGCTGGGTGTCGACACCGCCGAGGCCATCGCTGACCTGCACCGTGAACACGTCCTCATGACTCTCGCCCGCCTTCAGCGCCTGCACCGCACTGGCGACCCCGTCGGTGCCATTGGCCAGCGTGTAGGTCCACTGGCCGGTGTTGTCTACCGCGATCGAACCGTAGGTGCCGGTGGACGCGCCATTGAGGGTCCAGGTCGCCGTGGCGTCGTGATCGATGTCGGCCGAGCTGAACTGGCCATTGACGCTGAGCGTGGTGTCTTCCTGCACCGCGCCGGCCTCATTGCCCGTCGCGAAGCTGAGCACGGGCGCGTCATTGCTGCCGGTGACGGTGATCGTCACCAGCTGGGTGTCGACGCCGCCCTGGCCGTCGCTGACCTGTACCGTGAACACGTCCTCGTGGCTCTCGCCCGCCTTCAGCGCCTGCACCGCACTCGCGACCCCATCGGTGCCGTTGGCCAGCGTGTAGGTCCACTGGCCGGTGGTGTCCACCGCGATCGAACCGTAGGTGCCGGTTGACGCGCCATTGAGGGCCCAGGTCGCCGTGGCKTCGTGATCGATGTCGGCCGAGCTGAACTGGCCATTGACGCTGAGCGTGGTGTCTTCCTGCACCGCGCCGGCCTCATTGCCCGCCACGAAACTGAGCACGGGTGCGTCGTTGCTGCCGGTAATGGTGATGGTGACCAGCTGGGTGTCCACGCCGCCCAAGCCGTCGCTGACCCGCACCGTGAACACGTCCTCATGGCTCTCGCCCGCCTTCAGCGACTGCACCGCACTGGCGACCCCATCGGTGCCATTGGCCAGCGTGTAGGTCCACTGGCCGGTGTTGTCCACCGCGATCGCGCCGTAGGTGCCGGTTGCCGCGCCATTGATGCTCCAGGTYGCCGTGGCATCGTGATCGATGTCGGCCGAGCTGAACTGGCCRYTSACGCTGAGCGTGGTGTCTTCCTGCACCGCGCCCGCCTCATTGCCTGYCACGAAACTGAGCACYGGCGCGTCGTTGCTGCCGGTGACGGTGACGGTCACCAGCTGGGTGTCGACGCCGCCGAGGCCGTCGCTGACCTGCACCGTAAACACCTCATCATGACTCTCGCCAGCCTTCAGCGACTGCACCGCACTGGCGACCCCATCGGTGCCATTGGCCAGCGTGTAGGTCCACTGGCCGCTGCTGTCCACGGCGATCGCGCCGTAGGTGCCGGTATTTGACCCGGCAATGCTCCAGGTCGCCGTGGCGTCGTGATCGATGTCGGCCGAGCTGAACTGGCCATTCACGCTGAGCGCGGTGTCTTCCTGCACCGCGCCGGCAGCATTGCCCGTCGCGAAGCTGAGCACGGGCGCGTCGTTGCTGCCGGTGACGGTGACGGTCACCAGTTGGGTGTCGACGCCGCCCAGGCCGTCGCTGACTTGCACCGTGAACACGTCCTCATGACTCTCGCCCGCCTTCAGCGACTGCACCGCACTGGCGACCCCGTCGGTGCCATTGGCCAGGGTGTACGTCCATTGGCCGGTGGTGTCGACGGCGATCGAACCGTAGGTGCCGGTTGCCGCGCCATGGATGCTCCAGGTCGCGGTAGCGTCGTGATCGATGTCGGCCGAGCTGAACTGGCCATTGACGCTGAGCGTGGTGTCTTCCTGCACCGCGCCGGCAGCATTGCCCGTCGCGAAGCTGAGCACGGGCGCGTCGTTGCTGCCGGTAATGGTGATGGTGACGGTCTGCACCGCCGAAGCCGCGTTGCCCGCGCCGCTGTCGTCAGTGGCCACCACGCTGTAGGAGAAACTGATGGTTTCACCGGCGCTCAGGAAGTCCAGGTTCTCGCTGCTGCTGTAGGTCCAGCCAGCCTGATCGACCGCGAAGCCGGCGACCAGCGCCGCGGCCTGCGCCGCCCCGAGGGTGCCGCCGCTCCAGACGATATCGTGGTTCGAACTCTGACTGACCGTCACGACGTCGTGGCTGTCCAGATCGGCAAAGCTCAGCGCCCCGCTGTCGCTCAGGGTGGCCGCGCCATCGCCTTCGTTCATCGCTCCGGTCGCGTCGCCGATGGTCAGCACCGGCCGGTCGTTGGTGCCGGTCAGGGTGATGGTCACCGTCTGCGCTGCCGAGATGGCATTGACCGCGCCGCTGTCGTCGCTGGCCACCACGCTGTAGGAGAAACTGATGGTTTCACCGGCGCGCAGGAAGTCCAGGTTCTCGCTGCTGCTGTAGTGCCAGCTGGTCTGATCGACCGTGAAGCCGGCGACCAGCGCCGCGGCCTGCGCCGCACCGAGGGTGCCGCCGCTCCAGACGAGGTCGTGGTTGGCGCTCTGGCTGACCGTGACGACGTCATTGCTGTCCAGGTCGGCRAAGCTCAGCGCCCCGCTGTCGCTCAGCGTGGCCGCGCCGTTGCCTTCGGTCATCGCCCCGGTCGGGTCGCCGATGGTCAGCGTCGGYCGGTCGTTGGTGCCGGTAATGGTGATGGTGACGGTCTGCGCTGCCGAGGTCGCATTGCCCGCGCCGCTGTCGTCAGTCGCCACCACGCTGTAGGAGAAGCTGATGGTTTCCCCGGCCCGCAGGAAGTCCAGGTTCTCGCTGCTGCTGTAGTGCCAGCCGGCCTGATCGACCGCGAAGCCGGCGACCAGCGCCGCGGCTTGCGCCGCACCGAGGGTACCGCCGCTCCAGATGAGGTCGTGGTTGGCACTCTGGCTGACCGTCACTCCATCGTTGACGTCCAGGTCGGCGAAGCTCAGCGCCCCGCTGTCGCTCAGCGTGGCCGCGCCGTTGCCTTCGGTCATCGCCCCGGTCGGGTCGCCGATGGTCAGCGTCGG